>JABFSW010000179.1 GCA_013140415.1 Nitrosarchaeum sp. | reverse complement strand
GAAATATATCCAAGTTTACCAAGAGCTGAACCTTTGTTGGTGATAATCTCAACATTATTTGGATCTTTAATTAATGAATCATCAAAAATAATTAAAGATTGATCAAATTTACAGAGTCTGTATAGTGCAGGACCCATACCATCATAGTAAGAAATAGTATCAACAAGGTTACTCTGGTCACATTCTAAATTTATCTGATTCAATAGTTTACCTAGTTCTAAATCTTCGACAGAGAGATTATCATATTTTTTAATTTTAGTGTCTAATGATTTTTTATTTTGATCAGTTATGATTTCAGGTGATTTAATATCAGAATTATTTTTTTCTGCGGTGGTTTTTGATTCGTCATTATTTTTAATTATAGATTTGTTTTCAAGATCTGTTTTAGTATCAGACTCTTTGGGAAAATCAAAATTAGTTATTTTTTCAGTTTCCCCATAATGTGCTTTTATGGAATAAGTTCCATAAGTTTTAAAATTAATACCAGATTTTACAAGAAAATTTGCAGAAAATTTCAAATCAGAATCAATTTGTCCAAAATAGAATCCTGTTGGTGTTCCAAACGGATCATAAACACCGATTAACACATTTGGTGAATCAATGGTAGAAACAATACCAGTAATCATGACAAAATCATTGTCATAATATTGATTCTTGTCGGTGATTAATGAAATAATTTCAGGTGTTATTGATTCGGAGATAATTTCTGGCTCAGAATTATTTCCTGTTATGGTAAAAAATTCATTTTGAGTTATTTTACCATAATTTAGCTTTACTGTATATTCTCCAGATTTATCATAAAATGGAGAATCCAAGGAAATTATTTTTGAGAAAGTTCCATTGGAATCAATGATCACATTATTTGCAGATAAAATTTTTCCGTCAGGATCATAAAGACTCAATGCAATCACAGGCATCCTAAAATCTAAAAGATGCCCAGAGACCATCATAGAATCACCAGTTTGATATTCTGGTTTATCAAATTCTATCAAAATTGAATCTGCAAAGCTTTGGGATGTAATAATTGGAAGTAAGACTATTGCAGATAACAAGAGTCCAATTTTGTATTCAAACACACGGCTAAAATCGTAATTTTGTATTTATTGGTTATGTAGAAATTATATTTTTACTCATTTAACAAAGATTGATGTAGATAGAGATGGAGATAAAGGAGCTGTGTTAATTAATGAATTCCAAGTATAGGTTTCAATAGTATACACACCAGTTTTCTTAGGAATCCATGACTGTGAGACATTTAGATTTTGATTTCCAGATATTTCACCTTGGATCCAAGAAACAGATACAACATAATTATTCTCATCTTTGACTTGGAATAGATAAACAAATTTTTGTTTAAAATTCTGCTCATTTGATATTGTTCCAACAATTTGTATTTGATCATTAATTGAAAACGATGTCAATGAATTACCAGAAGTATCAGAGAAAACAATTGGTAAACTTTGCAGTCTTCGCAATGTTGGAATTGAAGAATCGACATATGCAAATGTCGTGACTTCAAGATTATCAGAAGTACTATATGGTTTTGGAAGTGTATAATCATCATATTTTGCAAAAATTGTATCACCAGGTATGGCAAATAGGCGATTTCCACTTGAAGATAGATTTTGAGTAAAAGAAATTGTGGCAACAAACACACCAGAGCTTTCAGATGTTTCAATGGCATCAACTTCAATACCAGATATATCAGAAGTTGAAGAAATTTGAATTGGCATATGATCCAAAGATTCTGGATTAAGATTAAGATCCGAATCAATTACACGGATTGATGCAGTGTTGTCAGAAAGATAATTTTCTTCAGAGAATTGAATTTTTCCAATATTCCATTGTATTGGAGCAGATTCAGTCAATACAACCCCATCTGCAAATTCAAACGAGATTGTAATTGCAGAATCTCTATCTACTTCTAAAAATCCACTTGTTGGTCCATTTCCAATAGTTCTAGGAGAGGTATCAATATCTCCATCACCATCAACATCATGAGAAAATCCTGTAAGGATTACTTCAGCAGTAAATATTCCAGAATTTACATCAGTCTCTGTAAATCTATATGAAACAAGAGAATGTTCCCTTGTAGAAATTTCAATAGGATGATCTTCATCATCACCTATTGAATCAATCAAATATCTATCAGTGTTCCAGCTAGGAGCAAGAATAGTCATTTTAACTTTCTCTGTCCATGAATATACTGATTTGTCAGTAAAAATTGGAGAATATGGATTATCATAATCTGGAACTTGTTCAGCAAATATAGAAGGTAAAAACATTAAAAAAATTAAAGGAAGCACCAGCATAAATACAAATTATCAGAGTTAGAATTTAATGTTTGAGAATAAATGGTATTTTGAATTAGGATTCTTCATCAGGTAATGAAATTGCCAAAATATTATCACCACGTAAAAGAATTGTTCCAAGTTTTGTAGTCTTGTTGTCTGAAATATCTTCAGCATCATCTAATGTCAGATTCATATGGATATCAAAATCTTGTAGATTTCCTCTAACAGTTTTGTTGTTTCTTAATCGTAACAAAATAACTTTGTTTTTATTATTGCTCATTAAAGTAGAAATTTCGTCGCCCATCAGTATCACAGTATAATATTTTATTGGATCCTCATTTCTTTTTGGAAACTTGCATGTAAAGGTCTACAGTTCCACTTCCGATTGGAATCATGCTTCCAACAATAACGTTTTCAGTAATACCTTTGAGTTGCTCAACTTCACCAGCCAATGCAGCATGTGCGATAGTTGGAACAGTAATTTCAAATGCGGCTCTTGCAAGAACGCTGTCTTTGGTTCCAGCAATTCCATGTCTACCAATTTGTTGCATGTATCCTCTAGAGCACATTAAATCGGATACTAGCATGATATACCTATTATCAACTTCTAAACCTTGATCTTCTAGAGTACTATTTAGCTCATTAATCAAAGCATTTCGTGATGCCTCAATTCCCAAGGTACCTGCAATTTCAAAGACATTGTTTGTTCTAACATTTTTCTTGTCAATTCCTGAAACTTCAAGTACTTTGGCTATGTTTGAACCAGTTGTTTGAATTACCCATTCATCGTCTTTTTGAACTAAGGTTACTCGTTCAATATCTGGAACTCCTTTAACAGTAGTATTAAGTACTTTATTTCTAATTGCAATCACAGTTGGAGCATCAGATTCTTCAACTAATTTCAGAATTATTAAATCACCTGTTGTTTCAATTTTGAATTTTTTGTTTGATTGTAACGCTGCTTCTACTTCACCAACAGTGCATCCTCTTTCTTTGAGTCTATTTGCACTCAAAATTAATTTGATCTGAGAAGTATAATCAGTTTCACTGTCAGAAATTAATGCACTTACTTTAGTTTGCAAAACATTTCTTGCAACATCTATAGCTTTTTCTCTAGATTTTTTTGATTCGTTATCAAGATAAATATCCATAGTTGGAGTAACTGGTTTTTTTCTTGCATCAACAAGTTCGATTAATCTTGGAAGACCCAAGGTTACGTTTCTTTCTGCAATTCCTGCAAAGTGGAATGTTCTTAATGTCATCTGAGTACCAGGTTCACCAATTGATTGTGCGGTGATGATTCCTACTGCTTGACCAGGCTCAACTTTGGCTTTGTTGTATAATGATAATCCTTTTTTACAAACAATTTCTGCACCTTCTTTACTTAATTTGGAATCTAACAATCCATCAGATACAAGTTGTTTTAATCTTGGATTGAATGTCTTTGTGTATTTCTTTGATAACTCTATAATCTCTTCCCTAGTTGCTTTCTTACCAGAATCAATAATTGTTTGGGATTCAATTAATCTATTAACATTGAATGCTTCACCATGATCACTTTTTGCTACATCTATTCCATCTTCACCATAAAGGAATTGAATAATATGACCATGTGGGTCTCTAACTGTTCCATCGTATTCTAATCTAATATGCTCTAAGGCATTGATCAATCTACGCTGCATGTATCCACTTTGTTGTGTTCTAACTGCAGTGTCTACTAGTCCTTCTCTTCCTCCCATTGCATGGAAAAAGAATTCAAGTGCAGACAAACCTTCTCTATAATTTGATTTTACAAATCCATGTGCATCTGGATTATTGTCATGTTCTTGATAATGAGGTAATGCACGATTGTTGTAACCGTCATGTAATCTATTTCCACGTCTAGATTGTTGTCCTAATGCACCTGCCATCTGACCAATGTTAAGTGATGAACCTCTTGCACCAGTTGTAGCCATGATTCTTCCAGCATTACTTTGATCAAGGGATTGATCTGCAGTCATTCCAGCTTTATCTCTTGCTTTTCCTAATTCATTAACAATGTATGCCTCTAATGCTTCTTCAGGTCTCATTCCTCTGGTTAGTTTTAGGGTTCCCTTTTCATATTGAGAAGTAAGATCAGATATGATGCCATATGTTTCTTGAATATCATCTAGAATCTGTTGTTTTTCTTTTTCTGGTACTTCAAGATCAGCGTAACCATAGCTAAAACCATAATGAGTGATGTATTGTTTTACTATAATTAGAATAGAGTTTAAGAAGTTCTTTGCTTTGGTATTTCCGTAATCTTTTGCAATTCTATGTAATACACTTTCTGGTTCTTCTGCACCTATTGATGATTTGTCAATTACACCGCTAAGTAGTTCGCCGTTTTTAATTACAACATCTTTTTGAGCACCTTTTGTTCCTTTTGACCACTTTGATGTAATTACATAGTTGAAGTCTTTTGGTAAGAATAATGAGAATAGTTGTTTACCGGTGTACATTAAACCATCTTTAGTTTTTGTTGCAGGTTTTGGAAGTTTATCAGTAAATCCACCAAGCATTGCATAATTGTAAAACTCTTGTGGGGTTAGAGTAGTACCATCTTTTGTTAAAAGATATGCGCCAGTAACAAAGTCTCTTAGTGCTCCAATTATTGGACCGCCATATCTTGGAGAGATTAATTGATCTTGTACTCTCATCAATAGAATTGCTTCTGCTCTAGCCTCTTCACTTTGAGGGACGTGAAGATTCATCTCATCACCATCAAAGTCTGCGTTATACGGAGGACATACAGATGGATGTAATCGGAAAGTCTTTCCTGGAAGTACTCTTACATAATGAGCCATGATTGACATTTGGTGAAGAGATGGTTGTCTGTTGAACATGACAATATCACCATTAGCAAGATGTCTCTCTACGAGATATCCAATCTCTAATGTTTCAGCTATTGTAGAACGATCTTCAACAAAATCAAGTCTAATTTTAACACCGTCAGGTCTAACAATATAATTTACACCAGGAAATTGGTTTGGACCATTAATTACGAGTTTTCTCATTCTTTCAATATTCCATTCAGTGACAATTTCAGGAATTGTTAGTTTCATTGCGACTTGTTCAGGGACTCCTACTTCGGACAAGTCCAAGTTAGGATCAGGTGAGATCACAGTTCTACTTGAAAAATCAACTCTTTTTCCAGATAACGATCCTCTGAATCTTCCTTCTTTTCCTTTGAGTCTTTGAGTCAATGTCTTTAGGGGACGTCCTGAGCGATGATGAGCTTGTGGAATACCAGAGACTTCATTATCAAAATATGTAGTTGCATGATATTGTAACAAATCTACTAAATCTTGAACAATTAATGGAGGAGTTCCGGCTTCCTTACTTTCTTTTAGTCTTTGATTAACTCTGATAATATCTACCATTTTGTGTGTTAAATCATCTTCAGATCTAATTCCAGTTTCAAGAATAATAGATGGCCTTACAGTTACTGGTGGAACAGGCAAAACTTGTAGGATAAACCATTCAGGTCTTGCAGTAACAGGATCATATGCTAAAAGATTAAGATCATCATCAATAATTTGAGAGAATCTTTCTCGGATTGTAATTGGGAGTAATCTGTGTTCGCCTATCTCTGTTTTTTCAACAAAAATGGTTGGTTTTGTAAAGATTAGTTCATACTGAGTTTTACCACAGTGAGGACATTCTTTTGCTTTTTTTGCTTTTTCTATAATTTGTTCTGGGATACGTTTTTCAGAAATTACAGTGTATGCTGCATGTTTTTCTTTAATCTTTCTAAATTCATCTAGATCTTCTTGTGGAACTTTGAGTCTTGCACAAGAACGACAAGTAGATTGTAAAAGCTTGTAAATATTGTCAATAAATGCAATATGTAAAACAGGTTCAGCAAGTTCAATATGACCAAAATGTCCTGGACATCTAGCAGCAGTGTTTCCACATGTCAGACATTTTTGTCCGGGTTCAAGTGTACCAAGTCTACCATCCATGAGACCTCCTTGAACAGGCATTCCATCCTCATCATATGTTTCAGGAGCAGTAATTTCTGCAACAGAGTATTTTCGGATTTCTGTTGGAGACCAAACTGAAAATCTTATTGCGTCAATTGATTTGATTGCTTGAATCGACATTATACTTTCTCCTTTATGAGTAATCTTGGAGCCACATTCAAACTTTGCATTTCTTGTAACAAAAGTTTGAAGGCATATGCAACAGATACAGATGAAACTTTAGCTTTATCACCGCAAACTCGGCATACGTATTTTCTTTGTTTAACATCATGATATGCAACTAATCCACATCTCTCACAAACAAAAATGTCGGCTTTATCAGATTCATCAAGTAATCTATCTTTAAGAATCATTGATGCACCATAGGCTATCAAACAATCTCTCTCCATTTCACCAAATCTCAATCCACCACCTCTTGCCCTACCTTCAGTTGGCTGCTTAGTTAACATCTGGACTTGCCCACGAGCTCTTGCATGAATTTTGTCTGCAACCATATGGTGTAATTTTTGATAGTATACTACTCCAATGAAAACTTCTACTGGAAATGATTTACCAGTTCTTCCATCATACATTATTTCTTTACCAGAATATTTGAACCCAGCAGCATCCATTACGGGTTTGACTTCTTCCATTTTTTCTCCAACAAATGCAGACCCATCAAATTGACTTCCTCTTAATGCGGCAGCTTTACCACAAATTGATTCCATGAACATTCCAACAGTCATTCTAGAAGGAAATGCGTGGGGATTGATCAATACATCTGGTGAGATGCCATCTGCAGTATATGGTAAATCTTCAGCCTTTGCTAAAATTCCAAGTACACCTTTTTGTCCATGTCTAGATGCAAATTTGTCACCAATTTCTGGAATTCTCATATCTCTTACTCTAATCTTGTACATCTTTCCACCTTCGTTGGATTGTGTCATTACAACAGTATCAACAACACCAGTTTCAGATGGTCTTACTCCAATGGAAGTGTCTCTTCGGTAAGGACCTGTTGATTCAAATTCTCTATATTCTTCCATAAATCTTGGAGGACTAGTTTTTCCAATCAGTATATCTCCACCATGAACAGGAGATTCAGATGCGACAACTCCATCTTCTTCTAATAATCGATAAGCTTTTTCTCCTTTGTATCCTCGAATATTATCCTCAGCGTTTGGAATTTCAAAAGTATCACGCATTCCACCTGGGTATTGTTTTGCTTCAGCATCATAAATTCTAAAGAAGAAAGTTCGACCTAAACCTCGGTCAACAGATGCTTTACTTAGTACAATAGCATCTTCAATATTATAACCATCAAATGGTAATACTGCTACAACACAATTTTGGCCAGCTGGTCTGTCTTCTAATCCCAATAGTTTCATTGCTTTTGTATTAACAATAGGTGTTTGTGGATACAACATCAAATGTTGTCTTACATAAGTACTGGTATTCATCATAGGAGTGGAAAATCCTAAACTTTGTTTTGCCATTGCAGATTCGTATGTATTTCTTGGAGATTGATTATGTTCTGGATATGGAATAATAGATGCACCTGCACCTAAAATTGCTGGTGGAAATACTTCAAGATGAGTATGTTTCTTTGCATCTTTTTCATCTAATGTAATATAGCAATTTTCTTCTTCATTTGCATCAATCATTTCCAATACTCCCATACGTAACAAATCAGTCCATGAAAGTAGTTTCTTGGAAATTTTATCTAAAAGATCTTGTGTCAATAATGGTTTGTTGTCTTTAATTATAATTAATGGGCGTAAAACACGTCCTGCATTACAATTAACATAGAGTCTTTTTGTTGAGCCTTCAATTTCTGATTTATGAAATGAAATTCCAACATGAGGATGAATTTTGGAGTTTCTTCTTAGTTCTCTAAGAGATTCTGCTAGTTGAGAACCATCTTTGTAATATCCAATTAATCTACCATCAACAAATATTCTAGCTCCATCTTTTTTTACATCTTCCTTTGCATCAAAGAAATGAATTGTTCCAAGATCATAGAGTTTCTCAACAATTTCTTCGGATGGAACATTTACAGAAATAATTCCAGAAAGTGCTAAATTCTTTACAAGACCACAATTAGAGCCCTCAGGGGTTTCACTTGGACATATTCTTCCAAAATGTGTAGCGTGTAAATCTCTTGCCTCAAAGTTTGGCTGGGTTCTACTAAGAGGAGATTGTATTCTTCTAAGATGACTAATAGTAGAAAGATAATTTGTTCTATCAAGTAATTGAGTTACACCAACACGGCCTCGACCCCAGTTTCCTGTTGCAATAGCGTTGTTTAATTTATCAGTAATAATTCCAGGTCGAATTGCTGCAGCAACTGCATTGATACCTCTTTTCTGACCGGATCTTTCTAATTGGTATTTCATGTCTCGAACCAAATTTCTAAAAGCAGTTCTGAAAAGATCAGCTAACATTTGTCCCGCAAATTTAATTACTTTATTTCCATAGTGATCTTTATCATCAGGAGAAATCCAACCTAGTTTAAGCTCTAATAATTTACATGCAGCTTCACCAAGAAATTGAGCCTTTTCCTTTCTATTTTCAGGATGTTTACCCAAGTGTGGCAATAATCCCCAATCCAAAAGTGTCTCCGCACGTTTAATTTGGAATTCCTCTAACATTCCAGGTGCAATTCTTTTACTGATGTAAACAATTGCATCTTTTGCTGTAGGTACATCACCTGCTTTTTCAAATGAACCTTCTAATTCATTTTGAATTTCATCTACAAGTGAAACCGCTGCTGCAATCTCTCTATCAGATTCTAATCCAAGTGCTCTTGTTAGAGTAACAACTGGAATATCAACAGGAGAACCAGGAATTCGTGCAACAATTAACCCATCATTTTTCATAACTAGTTCTAGTTTTGCACGATAACCAACAATAGAAGAATAAACTTTAGCTTTGAAAACAGTATTTCCACCAACACTCTCTCTATCAACAATTATTTTGTTGTATGAAAGATCTTCTAGTCCTACAATAACTCTCTCAGAGCCATTTATGATAAAATAACCACCAGGATCATTTGGATCTTCTCCATGCTCAACAAGTTTTTGAGTTGAAAAATTATGCAAAATGCAAGCATTTGATTTTGCCATTACTGGCACATCGCCAATATGTACAAATCTAGATTCTAAGATTTTACCATCTTCTACAACACTTGCCTCCATCATAACAGGGGCAGAATAAGAAACGTTTCTGAGTCTAGCTTCAGCCGGAGTAATATGAGTAATAGAACCATCAAGTTCCATCATTCGTGGTTGTTGAAGTTTGACTTTACCTAATTGGATTTTGTAAGGATATTCTGCATTTTCAATTTCGATTTGTCCGACTTCATTGATAATACTTTGAAGGCCTCTTTCTAGAAATTCATCAAATGAGTTGAGATGTTGACGTGCAATACCTTCACGTTTTAATATATCTTGAATTACTGGCCAACGTTTAACTGAAGGATCAGCCATCTAAACTTCCACCACATATCTATAGTAAAGACTCTCACCAGCAGTTGGGCTTTTTCTTGTGATTTTTATCATATCACCTGGTTTAACACCTAGCCCCAATATTGCAGGATCATTTACAAAAATTAACGGTAATTCAGTAGGTTTGCAATTATATTTTTTTAAAACTTCTTCAGCTTCTTGTTTTGAAATGATTTCGTGTTTTGGTACATAGATATGATCAGGTACAAGAACTTGGTTTTTCTTAGTTGCCATTTACAAAACCTCCATGACGAACATTAAATGTAACAGCAAATAATACACACAAACTGTCAAAAACTCACGCTCAGGTTAATATATATCTAATCTGAAATTCGGCAAAAACCAGTCTTTTTTCTTTTTAGTCAACAATATTTTTCACAACCTTAAA
>JABFSW010000138.1 GCA_013140415.1 Nitrosarchaeum sp. | reverse complement strand
CTCTTCTTTGGTAATCATTGTTTGTAGAATTTTCTAATACTTTGAGAATTTTTATTTTCTTTACTTTAGAATCACCTGTTGCTAAGTTGACGAAATCAATTGTTTTCAAAGATGTTTTTTTATTATTGCCTCTAACTCGTCTTGTGATTGTGACTTGAGCTCCAGTAACTGGTTCACTTGGGTATCTATCTATTTCATATTTTCTTCTAATTCTTGCAGGATGTCTTCTTCCACCAGTTATTTTACTGGTTGCAAGATTTTCTACTGATTTTCTCACGAATATTCCTTTAATTACTCTAATTTATACAAAACGCAAAAAGTCAGGCTTAAAATAAAAAATACTTAGTTTAGTTTACTTACGATTTCATGTGTATAGTTTGACTCTGACATCTTTGCAGTTTTTCTTACTTTGGAAAACAATCTTTGTTTAAGATTTTCCACATCACCTTGTATTCCAAAGTATTTTTGAAATTTTTCAGTTGTATTGTAAATTTTTAATCTGCCTACATTTTGATGAGTGATAAAATCTAATTGTCGTAATTCTTTGAGATGTTCGTATACTCCAGAACCTCTTGTTTCTACTAGTTGTTTTGATGAAATTGGTTGCATATATGCAATGTATGATAGTGTTTTCAAAGTTGCATTTGGAAGAATAGGTTTTGACGCATATTTTTTGATAGTTGAGCTGTATTCTGGTTTTAATTGAAACACATATGATCCATCAGGAAGTGTTACCACTTCGAGTGCCTTAAAGACTGACTTGGTCTTTTTCATTATATCGTTGAGTATCTCAAACGTCTTTGTTCGTGATTCTGTGCCTGATGCTCTGATTAACTCTTCTATTTTTAAGGGTCTTCCAGCAGAGTATAGGGCTGCTTCTATCTTTGCAATTGGTTCATCATTTGTTTCAATTTTTGCCAACTGTCTCTTTTCCCTATAAAATCTACTTAAAGAAATCCTTTCTTTATTTTTGATCAGATTGTTAACTTCTCTTTTATCAGAATAATTTTAATATCTTCATCTATTTGCTCTAGTTCTATTTTTTCATCTCTAGCCAAAAACAATATTGCAAAAAAGCACCTAATTGAATCTATTTCATCAAGATCTTTTATGATATCTTGAAGCATGCCATATCCTGCATTTGAAATTTTTCTAATGATCAAATCTTCATATTTCCCAATTATGTTTTCAAGCGAAATGAAATATTCTTGAAAATCAGGGGCTTCTATAGGTTCTATCTCTAGCTTGTTTCTTCTGGATTGTGGATTGGCTATTGTGCCAATTAAATTTTGTAATAATCCTAACAAATCATCTAGTGAAACAGGATAAGTTGATTCATGTCGATATGGTATGTCGATTAACTCTATATCGACATCAGTTCTTTGTCTGATTGATTTTTTTTCCATTGCAGCACGTTGCAATGCAAAAATACTTTCTACCTTCATTCTGTAAATTAATGAAGATGACAATGCTGCCATTCCTGCAACTCGTAGATCTTTTTTTCCACTTTTTTCAAGAATTTTTATTAATAAATCTAGAATTTGAATAAGGTCAATATCCCAAACATCTTTTTTAGCAATCGAAGTGGGATTAAATAGAATATTTACTGGCGCTTGCGAAATGCTATCTGGAGTTTGTTCTTCGCTCACAAATTGATTCTTTTTTTATTCAATAATATCTAAGGGCTCTATTTTTTTCCCATATCCAGTCAACTCTTATATTGTTAGGATTGAATTGTCACTTTATGAAATCTGCTCGGATCACAGGTCCTAACGAACCGTTGAAAATTGTAGAAATAGAAACCCCTCATCCTAAAGATAATCAGGTCTTAATTAAAGTCAAAGCAGTTGGTGTGTGTCATAGTGATTTGCACCTTTGGGAAGGTGGCTATGATTTAGGTGATGGTAAATTCATGAAAGTTACTGATAGAGGTGTCAAGTACCCTGTTACTCCTGGACATGAAATTGTTGGTACTGTTGAAGAATTTGGAGATAATGTCAAGGGTTTTTCAAAAGGTGATCAAATTTTAGTTTATCCTTGGATAGGATGCGGTGAATGCCCTGCTTGTAAAGTTGGCAATGAAAATTTATGTGATGCCCCGAAATCTCTCGGTGTTTTTCAAGATGGTGGTTATTCTGAATATTCTCTTGTCCCGCATTTCAAATATTTGGCAAAATTAAATGGAGTTGATCCAGAATCTGCCACTTCGTTGGCTTGTTCTGGGTTAACAGCTTACACTGCAATTAAAAAATCAAATCAAAACTCTCCTGAATTTCTTGTAATAATAGGTGCGGGTGGATTAGGTTTGATGGGTGTACAAATTGCAAAATCTATCACCAAATCTAAAATAATTTGTGTGGATCTAGATGATCAAAAATTGGAAATAGCAAAGGAAATGGGTGCTGATTTTGTAATGAACTCCAAAGATCCTGAAACATCTCAAAAAATAATTTCAATTTGTAATGGTAAAGGAGCTGACAGTGTTGTGGATTTTGTTAATGCCCCACCTACTGCAAAAATGGGATTGGCAGTTCTAAGAAAGCGAGGCAATCTTGTCTTGGTTGGTCTGTTTGGCGGTTCAATGGAATTATCTCTAGTTACAATTCCTCTCAAATCCATTACTATCCAAGGTGCATATACTGGAAATTATGATGATATGATTGAATTATTAGATCTTGCCCGAAAAGGAACCATTAATCCAATGATTTCAAAAAGATATTCTCTTGATGCTGCAAATTCTGCATTGGAGGATCTTAAAGCACGCAAGATTGTTGGTCGTGCTGTGATTAATCCTTAGTTAAAAATCACTACTCCAAAATGTTATAACATAAAAAAATTGTATGTCTGTATTGGATTCAAAGACTAACTGTGAGGTAGCATTAACCCATTTGAAAAATAAACAATTCATCACTGCTCATAATTTATTTCTCAATCAAGCAAATTCTATGAAAAAAACTGATTATCT
>JABFSW010000186.1 GCA_013140415.1 Nitrosarchaeum sp. | reverse complement strand
GATATGTGTATTTTTAAAATATATTTTTTTCAGATATATTTTCTTTGAATGTGCCATACATATCATTGAAAGATAGAAACCTATGCCTATTTCTAGATGGAATTAGTGCAAAATCTCATGCCCCAACTATCTACACTTTTTAATGGCGCGGGGAGAGGGATTTGAACCCACGAGTCATTGCTGACATGGGATTAGCAATCCCACGCCCTACCAAGCTAGGCGATCCCCGCACAGATTGCCTTGAATTAATCTGTAAATAAATTCATTCGTCGCCAAACTGGTGATAATTAGTCACAATATCATCAAGGACCATTCTTTTTCCGCCTACAATTTTTAGATCGACATTAATAGATTTGTTGGAAATTGTAATGATGTTGTATGTATTTTCAAATAATCCTCTAACTCTTTCTGATGTTGCAGTTCCAGCATTTACTACCATGAGTTTTCCAAAATTCCATTCCCATGGTCGATGTTTATGGCCACACAACACTAGATCAACACCAGTATCCAATATGGTTCTTAGAACATCTCCTGCATCAACGACAGTTAATTGATCAGAGCCAGTATCTGGAATTGCTATAAGGTGATGATGCATTGCCAAGATCTTTACTTTGTCTTTGTATTTTTTCATAGTTCTCTCTAACCACAAGTTTTGACGATATCCTACCTCACCTTCATTTCTATCAGGACGTGCAGTTCCAAGTGTCACTAAAACTATATCATCATTTAATTCATTTATTGCCTCAAATGGAAAAAATTTTTTAAATAACAAGTAACCAGTGTTTCTATAATCATGATTCCCACTGATGGCGATAATTTTTTTTGTATTAAATTTTTTCAATAATGTCGTACATTTTTCATATTCTTGCATTAACCCCTCATTTGTCAAGTCACCAGTGATAACTATCACATCAGGATGAAGTTGATTCACCTCGTCTACAAGTTGATCAAATTTATCTTGAAGAAATTGAGAACCAACATGAAGATCAGATATTTGTACGATTAACATTTTTCTTATTGCAGTCAAATCAGCTAATAAACTATCTCTATAGAAAATATGTAATAAATTCCAGAACCAAGGTAGAATTAAATAATAAGCACTTCAAAATCTCGCAGTTTTGAGCAAAAAAGCTGCAGTAATGAGAGGAGATGGGATAGGACCCGAAGTTGTAGATTCTATGCTCAGGGTTTTAAAAGAATGCAATTCTCAATCAGAAATAATTCTCTGTGATGCAGGCTCTGAGCAATGGGACAGAAATGGAAGAAGAGACAAATCATACATTCCTGATGCAACAATGAAGATTCTGGAGGAGTCTGATGCGTGTTTTAAAGGTCCTACCACTACAATACCAGTACCGGATGCCCCAAGAAGTGTAGCTGTAACATTACGTCAAAAATTTGAATTATACTCTAACATCAGACCAACGAAAACATATGACAGACTGACTCCAAATAAAAAATTAGATTGTGTCTGTTTTAGAGAAGCTACTGAAGGCCTCTACACAGGTATAGAAGTAAAGATTACAGATGATTCAGCAATTGCAATTAGAAAGATTACCAGACAAGGATGTAGGAGATTTATGAATTCTGCAGTAAATTGGGCAAACAAATATCATATAAAAAAAATGGTTGCAATAACTAAAAGAAATATTCTAAAGCAAACAGACGGCATATTTTGGGAAGAAGTACAAAATGCAGTTAAAGGTACAGATATCACATTATCAGAAATTTACATTGACAATATGGCTCAGCAAATGGTAGTTGCCCCAGAACAATTCAACGGTGCAATTCTGGTAAGCACAAATTTGTTTATGGATATAATATCAGAATTAGCGTCTGGACTAGTAGGATCAATTGGATTAATTTATTCTGCAAACATGGGAGATGATTTTGCAATGTTTGAAGCAGCACATGGAAGTGCACCACAATTTGCAGGACAAAACAAAGTAAATCCAACTGCAACAGTTCTTTCAGGAGCTTGGATGGCAGAATATCTAGGAGAAACAGAGATTAGAAATGCAATTTTTGCTGCAACAGATCAAGTAATCAATGAAGGAAAAGTAGTAACATGGGATATTGGAGGCAATGCCAGCACTACACAAATGACTGATGCCATCATTAAATATGCAAAAGAAAAATTACGCAAGTAAAATTCTATTTATGTCTCATAGCCTCAACTAGAATTAGTTCTTCAAAGAATAGTTTCTTTTTTGCAAGAATTCGAGGGCTGAGACCTAATTTTTGTGCGTAATCCATTAGTTTTTGATAGTCAGAAAGAGACGAAGTTACAAAGAGGAATTTACCTCCCATTTTGATATTTTTATGAATTGAATCAAATATCTTTTTAGGAATTTCAAATCCATCTTTTCCCCCGTCAGTTGCAGCATCCAAAATTTCATCTGTTGCAAGATATGGAAGATTACACACTATTAGATCAAATTCTAATTTTAGTGCATCAGAACCATTGCAACAGACCAAATTTTTTGTGCTATATGTTTGATTTTTTAATACAACAAAATTAATGTCAGTTCCAACAACAAAGGCAAAATTTTCAGACAGTAATTTTGTCAGATATCCAGAACCGCTTCCAACATCTAGTGCAGAAAGTCCTTTCTCTTTTTCAATATAATCAGCAACAAAGAAGGTATCTTCAGCTGGAGAATATTCCTCATCTCTTAAGAATTTCTTTTGCAAGATCAATTATTTCATCACCTGAAAGGTCATCTAGTCGTTTCTCTATTATGGTTTCTTTTCCAAACTGCTTAAAGATATTTTGGATTGTTTTTCGTCTATATGAGAACATTTTATTTATTACATAAATGAGATCTTTTTCAACTGATTTTTTTTTAATAATTTTAAGAACCACTGAATCAACATTTGGAGACGGAGAGAAATTGTTCTTTCCCACATCTAAAAATTTTTTAATATCAAAAGCATAATTTGCAATAATGCTAATAGATCTTCTACTTTTTGCAGATTTTGTGAGT
>JABFSW010000173.1 GCA_013140415.1 Nitrosarchaeum sp. | reverse complement strand
GTTATGGGTACAATTAGCCATATCCATTCAAAAGAATTATTTTCATTAAATTCTATATTGTTTTGATTTATCTCAGGCAGTACTCCTTTGTTTTCCACTACCAAGAAACTTGTAGAATAGTAATCTGGTTTTAACACTGAATTAGAAATGGCAAATATTTTTAGATCTTTTGCTCCTGTGTCCATCTTCTCTGTTTTTTCGCCTGGAATCTTGATACTGGTGGAGTTTTTGTCTACACTAATTAGTTCTGATAATGTTGAATTCCCGTTACTATCTGTCAGAAAATAAAGAATTGAATTTGCATGTGATGTTTCTATGTTTATCTCTAATTCAGTTCCTTTTTGAATGATATCTGGTGAATTTACATTTGTTATTTTTGGAAATTCTGTCTTTTCAAATTCTGACCAGTATCCTAACTTGAAAGGATATGTTTCATCATCAAAAGAATTAACAGTAATGGTTCTTGATTCTGGTGAATACGTACTAAGGTAAAATGGTCCATTACTAATCACTGCATGATTATTCACTTTAACCCATTCTGATGACGCGGTATACCTGCTATCAAAATAATTAAAATCTGTTTCAAATGACTCTAGTGATTTTGGAATGTATTTCTTTTCACTAAAGTCATTCAAATAACTTTGAATCATTTGAGCATCATTTGGAATTATTAAAGAAATCCAACTGACATTTTTATTGGTTGCACCGGATCTGGAAAATGATGTTTTTCCATCTATTACAGCTTGTTCCATTGCAGCAGAAATTTCCCATGGCATTGAGCTCCATAATGCTGCCCAATCTGCAATCTCACCTTCATCAAAGTGCCAATAATTCACATAAACATCAATTGTGTCCTTATCAACAGGTTTGATTCCAATTATAGTTTGAACCGCCTGTGAGGCTATTGGCGTGAATTCCACATCAAATGTCTTGTCCTTTTCATCTGTTTGTGTTCCCCACTCCATTGTAAAATACAATGAATGTAAAATATCATTCATATCCATTTTTTGGCCATTATGCCAATTGCTAAATTTAAAATCAAATCTGACTTTACTTGTTGCTTGAGTTCCAGAGGGTACTTTTCCCCATTGCTGTTTCTCCGGATCCCACATTATTACATCGTCTGGCACATTTAATTTCCCATTTGGTCCTGCTGTCTCTACATCCCAATCTGCTCTAACTGGAAATGTTTTTCCTGTGAATGGATGCTTGAAAGTAATAGGATCTGAAATTATCCCCCAGATTTGTCTGCTATATGTGTCCCCTAATCCCATTACTGGGTTCCATGCTCCCTGATAGATTTGCTTAACCCCGATAACTAGTTCTTTATCTTCCCCTCTGGCATTAATTGGTGTGAATCTACTTGGAACTCCAGCTCCCAAATCATTAATTATTCCCTCCATTTTCTCATTTGCCACATACTGATCAATTTTACTTGCTAGAAAAATTCTAACTGATTGATCAACTCCTTCTGCAATTGCATCTTGAATCAAATCTGCTCTTTCATCTTCTGACTGAAAATCACCCGTGTAAATTTTTTGAGTTATAGTATCCAAGTGCTCATTTTTGTAATTCCAATATGAAGGGTTATTGAATCCGGGCATATTTGAAAACCATGGAGCATACATTTGAGATAATCCTACTGAATCATATTTTACAAATGCAGACCTTCCCCAACCTTCCGTATACAAATTCCATTTCATCTCTGCTGGGTCTGAACCATGCACAACAACAAAAGCCTTGTTCAAATCCCCATAGTCTTTTTTTACTATGAATCCTATATTTTCTAATTCAGAAGATAAAATCTCACCAATAGATTTTCTTACCGGATCATCACTTCTGATAAAAATTGTAATTTCAATTGGCTTGTGATTAATTTCCCATTTGTCATTTGATTTTGTTGCACCTTTTTCTTGTAGTGCGTTTGAAATCATCTCTTCTGCCAATATTGGGTTATATCTGAAATTGAATGTCTCTAACTGTTCTATTATGGTAAGGTATTCTGGGTCTGAAGGACTATAGTAAGAGATCATAGGTGCACCATATCCCCCCATCAATTCATTTACAATCAATTTTCTATCTATTAGATAGTTTAATGCAAATCTCACATCTTTAATTGAAAATGGATTAAATTCATTTGATTCTGCTGGATTTACTAGTATGCTGTAAGACCCTCCAGTTGAATCAAACACCTCTAATCCCTCTCGTGATTTCTGATTTTCTAATCTGTCTGAGGAAATTCTATAATAATAAATATCTAAATTCCCATTTCTTACTTCTTCTAGTGCTGTATTTTCATCCAAATACTGGATAAACTTTACAGAATCAAAAAATGTACTCTTTTCTGCAAATGAATCATTATGGATTAATGATACTACTGTGAGAGCTAGTATGAATACTAGCAATAATTTCATAACCGTTATTTAGTTTGGTTGTAATAAAACCTATTTTCTATTAGTCCGGAATCAAAAGAATATCTTAACCAACTCTCACTTCTCTTAGTTTAATACATAATTTCTATAATACCTGAGTATAACAGACAAAAAATTAGAGGCAAAAACCATTTGAAATTTTTAATAAATAAAAAAGTAGCTGTAGGACTAATCATTATCTGCGGCATAATTATTGTAAATGTGTATGTTGCTTTTACTAATCTGTTAAACTTTTCATTTATCAGTTCGGTAGTAATTATTGGTGTTATTTTGCTTGTATTTTTTATTCTTAATCAAGAAGCAATAATAAAGAAAAACAAAGAAAAAGAACAACTAGACCTCACTGATGCAACAGCAAAAGAACAACTCAAATTCACTGATGCAACAGCAAAAAAACAACTAGAACATACTGATGCAACAGCAAAAGAACAACTAGACCTCACTGATGCAACAGCAAAAGAACAACTCTTTTGCTGTTGCATCAGTGAGGTCTAGTTGTTCTTTTGCTGTTGCATCAGTATGTTCTAGTTGTTTTTTTGCTGTTGCATCAGTGAATTTG
>JABFSW010000074.1 GCA_013140415.1 Nitrosarchaeum sp. | reverse complement strand
AATGACTAGTAGCAATTAATTGCCTACTGTAATTGATACATAGTGCATTTCAGGAATATTATCTTTTACAACTATTGTTCCAATATTGAGATTAGTGTCTTCTTGCCACATGAATACTCTGTCACTTCTTGGTTTTACAAAATTATCTATGAATTTAGATAAGAAATCTTCTGTGTCAGCACGATCATTTTCCGTAAAGAAAAATATCTCACCTTCTTTAAATGATAATGGAATTTGTATTGATGTTGGTTCCAAAATTTCTATTCCATTTTCTTTAAATGAAGATTTTATAATATCTATCCTATCTGATCTTCCCAATTCAATATAGTCAACATCGACTGAAGTCGAGGAACCAGCTACACCAGATACCTTTTTCAGATATGCCTCAAATGCCTCTTCTTGAGTATCTCCCAAACCAACATAATATTCTCCAGTAAATGCTGCACCTACGGCTGCAATAGTGCCAAGTTGGGCAACAACTCCTCCAGCTCCTGCAGTATATACGGGAATAAAGTAGACATCATGTTCGCCTACTCTGTATAGAATATTATCTCCAATTCTAGGATTTCTCAAAAGCGTCTTTAATTCAGCAAATTCTGGATCTTTATCTAATGCTTCTCTAACTGCAGTAGGGCCAATCAATTTGGTAGTAGAGTTTAATGGAACTTCATAGAACTGTATATCACCTAGATTTTTAAGATCATTTTCAACTATCATGTATCCTGCAAGATTTCTTCCTTGAGAACCTCGTAGTTCCAAAGAAAGTAAACCTATGAACTCTGTTTGATTAAAACCTGGTGGCTTTGCTTCCACATAGTAAGCTTCCAAACCTTGAGGAATCTCATAGAATTCATTTGCCTGAATGAATGTTTCAACATCACTTATATGGTAAATATTATACATTTCTGTTTTCCAGTTAAACAATTCAACTGGATATCGTATTTGTTCTTCAAGCCAAACAGGTATTGGTTTGAACTGATCAGAGTATTGACTAACAAACATTTCAGTAAAGAAATCATCGCCTGTTTTTAATAGTTGAATATCACCATCATAACTATCAACTAGAGCAAATCCTACTAATCTAAGATATGGATTTCCAGAAGACCATGGTACATCATGAGTATCAAATCCAATTATTAGAGGAATCAACCAATAAGAATTTTCTCCATCAGTTACTGGAATAGAATCTAATTCTTTACCAAATACATCGTATAGAAAATAAGGATACAAAGTTTTCATTCTGTCATGAACATCTTTGTATCGCATTACATGGACTGATTCTGCAGGAAATGAAAGTAAAAAGTTTGGCTCAAAAGTCCAGCTAAGGGGCGGAGATACATCTAGTCCTCCTTGACCATTATAAGATACTCCTCCAAGTTCTGCACTAGTAGATCCTCTAGAGTTTGGATATGCTGACCAAGTTTGCTCAAAGAGGCCTCCTTCACCATAATAGATTTCTCGTTGTTTAAAGAATTCACCGCTATCTACAATTTGACCATCTGTAGCTTCAAGTGTGAGGAATCCATTTGGAACGTGAGTATATACAAGATGTTCGTTATACCATCTATTTTCAAGACTAACTGACGAAGGTAGTACAGGCTTCATTGAGGCAGTCCAGTATAACGTATTGTTAAAACGAAGAATATCATTATCTTCAAAATCTACATTTGGAATCAAACCAATTTCAGGTTTTAATTTAGCAAATGCTGCCTCCCAATCCCACACTCTAACTACATCAAGTACATCGCTGTTTTTATTTACATAATTTTTTATATTATTTGGGGAAACAGATTGTAATTGTACCTCATGAGTGTTTTCTTTGATATCATTTAGTTGACCGATATAACGATTGACACCAATTTGCTGAGCAGTGTAAGGTCCCAAGTATTCAATTTTTTTTGCATCTGCAATACTATTATTGACAGTTACCAATCCGCCAACAATAACTGCAATTGCAAGAATTGTTAGAATCCTAATGTATACATCTCTCTTAAACATATGAGTGAGGACACGTGCTCTTATTCTGTCCACAATTGAAAAAGATAAAAGAGCAAATCCAATTACAAGTGTTCCACCAACGATATACCTTGTATTGTAATCAATTTGATCAGTAAAAAATAAATTAAAACCTAACCACAGTACGCCTACACCAATTATTGTTTCTATAGTTGAAACATAATTGAGGTATCTTGGTTTTCCACTTTTTGAATCTTGAAGATAAGAAGTAACGACATTAATAATTTTATGAATGCCCACATACAAAACTAGACGAAGTCCAATTGCTGCAAGAACTGGAGGTAAAAGAATTACTAGTGCTGGAATCATTGGAACAACTTGTTCAACTGCATAGTTAGGATCAGTTGGTGTTACAAACGGTAAAGAAAATATGTTGGATAAATTTTCTAAACCTAGATTATTTCCATCAATAAAAGATACTGCTGCAAATCCAAACATAATATTTACAAAGAATGCCCCAAAGAGCAAAATCTTTGTAATTTGCCAAATGATAAATTGTAATGGGCTAAGCTTGTAATCCTTAAAGCTTGGAATGCTATTTGAGATTGGTTGTTGGGTACTTTTTCCAATAAACCCAATAGCAGTATGAAGCCCATACCAAAAGATAGATGATCTTCCAATGATGTTTATTCGTACCAGAGCAATTGCTGAAAGAATGATAGTTGAGACCAGAGAATAATACAGTGGTTTGCTAAATTGTTCCCCAAATTCGGTAAAATTCATCGATAAAATTACAGCCTGATTTCCAGCAACTGCCAATATTGCAACAGCGATTATGGCAACTATGATTAATCTGGCAAATTTTCCTGTATCAGGAGGTGGAGCTTGCTTGTCAGTGGAGGCGCTATACAAAATCAACGTTTCTTATGGCTCGGTAAATTAATGTCTTACCAGCAAAAATTCTGAATTTGGCATTGTTTTTGAAATTATTTTACTTTGAGTATTTGTTAGTTGACAGATTTGATTCAAAAAATTAAGAGATTGTTGCTAATTTTTTGCAAATCATGTATACTGCAACATATGTTGGAATAGACGCTTTTTCATTAAAGTATGGACCAAATTTTCTGTTTTTTAGCTTAAATTCAATAGGACAGTTAGCCATTACTTCTACTGAACTTTCATCAAGAAATGAGGCTTCTGTATATGGATCAAACTTTGGAAGATCATTACAGAGAATTTTTGTCAGACCACTTTTACTATTTAGTGATCCTGGAAGCCTGAATATTCTATGAATATCCATTGTTACATTAGGATCAATTTTAGCTCCAATCTTATCAGAGATACCTTCTAGAGTTTTTTGAAAAGAAGAATATCCATTAGTGATTAGTTCTGAGATTATTTTTGAGCGTTTTGATTTTAAACCATATACTTCTTGTGAAAATCTTCCTCTCCATCCTTTTTCTTCAAAATCTGGAAATGATGAACGGTTAGGTTTGAATTTTTTCATGCCGAAAGTTTCCGGGATTGCTCCATTAAACATAATGTAATCCGTTAACTCTGATCTTTCCCTTGAACCTAGTTGTTGAAATTGTGAATCATACACATACACATGAAACCCTTCATTTCCAGAAAAATAGATATGAATGTTATTTTGTTGAACATCCAAATCTTCAGTTAGAATTTTTGATAGTTTTGATACTTCATTCTTGGATGCATCAATACAATTTTTACATGGAAGTGATTTTTTTTCTAATTTTATAGAATTACACTTACTACAATTATTACTGTTAGTAGATATTTCATTGCATTCATTACATTTAGAAATCGTGTGATTTTTTCTACATTCTAGATTTAGATCTTTGGCATCAATATCAAAAATTAGATCTGCTTCTTTCCAATCTTTTTCATTCATAGGTAAATTTGGGAAAGCGTAACATGCATTAGAGCAATAAACATCAGATGGAATGTTTTGCATTAGTAAAAGATGTAATTCTTTGTCATCTTTAATTGAAATGTGTCTTGTCATACCAGAATTGAATTTCTGGAATCCAAATTCTCGCTCAGAAGTTCTGTTTGGTACACGAATAAGATCAAAATGCTCAAAATAATATTTCTTAAACGAATCTTCCAGAAATTTTACATCATTTTCTTGCATTATGTTCTCTTTTTTCCAAATTGAAGTGGGTTTATGATATTATCACATTCTGGTATTGCAAAACACAAATTTTGTGTCTTGAGTTTCTCACATGAAGGACATGAGTATTGGGTGCCACTTCCTGAAGTTCCTGCCAAGTGATTTAGTTGGTAAAGAGTAACTCGTTCATTATAATCAGGAGCATTTTTGAATAACGGTGCAATTTTTTCTACTGATTGACCTTTTGATAACAGAAATGTTGCAAGCATAAATCTTCCAGAATGTGGTAGATTTTCTCCTTTTTCAAGAATTTCAATGGCGTGCTTTATGCATGGTGGATATTCTCCAGTAGTTACAGTATAAGTTGCAAACTTTTTAGACATGGAAATTAATTTGCTGACAGATTCTTCAAAACCTGAGATCATTGGTGGTGTTTTTGCATTAATAATCTTAGAGCTGATATATGTTCCCAATTCTTTTCGAATCAGTCTGACTGTTTCGTGTGGAGTAAGAAAGACCAGACCATTTTCTACATGTCTGTTTATTAATTTCCATTCTCTTTCATGAAAATTTATTGAATGCTTGAGATAATTAGATATAGGTATTACAAAATAGTCGTCCTGTTTTTTTATCTGAACTGAAAACAAATCATCAATAATTCTAATTGCTAGTTGTTTTTTTGATTCATCAGAGATATTTGCCAAGTCCTTTTCTAGGTATTTTTCTGCACGTCTGGCTTCGGCAAGCGCAAATCTTTTGATTAATGTGTTCATGCCACTTAACTTGAGTAATACAATGGCTAAGAGAAAAGAGAAAACTTCTCTTGGAAGTGCAGCTTGATTTGATGCTTGATCTCCTATCAAATCAGAGTGGTAGATTTTTCCATCTGCAGCCACTTCAATTCGATTAAATGCCTTTTCTACCAATAATTTCAAATCTGGATCAGTTCCAAATTGCTCCAGTGTAAACCCCTTATCTTTTAGATATTGACCAGCATCTGCCAAAAAGGGGTATTTTGCAATTTCATCCTGTCCAAGTGCAAGCATGAATAGTGATTAATGACAATTACATAAAAATCTGGTTTTAATTATTTGGGCAGATGCTGATTTAAATTATGTTTAGGTAAAGTTTGACATATGCAGATCGGTTGCCATGTTTCGATCGCAGGTTCAATTGACAAAGCAGTAGATAATGCCGTAGAAAGAGAGTGTTCTGCTTTCCAGATATTTACTAGAAACCCAAGAGGATGGCATGCAAAAGATCTTTCAGATAGTGATATTACAAATTTCAAAGAGAAATTAAAAACAAGTAAGATAGATAGATTTGCAACATGTGCCCATATGCCATATTTGCCAAATCTATCCACTCCAAAAGAAGATGGATTTGAAAAATCAGTCAATACACTGATTAATGAAGTTGAGAGATGTGGAAAGTTAGGTATTCCATATTTGGTTACACATCTTGGCAGCCATTTAGGTACAGGTGAAGAGGCAGGAATCAAACAATTGGTTAAAGGACTCAACAAAGCAGGACAAACAAAAAATGATGTAATGATTTTATTAGAAAATACTGCTGGGCAAAAAAATTCTGTTGGTGCAAATTTTGAGCAGTTGGCAGAGATTTTGAATCAGTTAAAGCCTGCAAAAAAATTTGGTGTTTGTCTTGATACATGCCATGCATTTGTTTCTGGTTATGATCTAAGAACAGAAAAATCAGTCAAAGACACTTTTGCAAAATTTGATGATACAGTGGGATTTGAGAATTTGAAGATTTTACATCTTAATGATGCCAAGGGAGAGATTGGTTGCAATCTTGATAGACATTATCATGTGGGATTGGGAAACATTGGAGAAAAAGGATTATCAGAAGTAATAAAAACTGCCAACAAGAAAAAGATTCCAATAATTTTAGAAACTCCAATTGATGATACTAGGGACGACTTTGAAAACATAAGAAAAGTAAAGGAGTTGGCGTAGGAATTTATTCAGTCATTGGTGAAATGGTATAATGAATTATGAAGATGTAATGAAATTAGCACTTGAGCGTGGATTTTACTTTCCTAGCTGTGAGGTTTATGCAGATGCTCAGGCAGGTTTTTGGGAATATGGGCCTTCTGGTGTAAGTTTGAAAAATAAATTTCTGGAGTTATGGAGAAGAGAACTAATCAGAAGAGATGGAATGATGGAAATTGATGGCTCACAGATAATGTCAAAATCTGTATTTGAGGCATCAGGACATTTGGGAAATTTTGCAGATCCAATAATAAAATGCACAAAATGTAAGTCAACCTTTAGAGCAGACAGAACTATTTCTGAAATCTCAAAAATAGAAATTCCTGAAAGCGCAGATTTGGAGGACTTTGATAATGCTATTTTACAAAACAACATCAAATGTCCAAAGTGTAAGGGAGATTTTGAAAATGCCAAGAAATTCAACATGATGTTCAAAGTAGGAATTGGTCCAGAGGAGGAAACTGCATACCTTAGACCTGAGACATGTCAGTCTATTTTTGTTGATTTTCCAAGACTGTTTAAGACTATGAGAGGTAAGTTGCCACTTGGAATTGCTCAGGTGGGTAAAAGCTTCAGAAATGAGATATCACCAAGACAAAGTCTACTTCGTTTAAGAGAATTTTACCAGGCAGAGATTGAAGTGTTTTGCAATCCAACAAAATTAGATGAGATGGAAAAGTTTTCTGAAATTGCAGATACTATTATTAGAATTCAAGTTGATTCTAAACTCCAAGTAATTACATGTAAAGAAGCAGTAGAATCAAAGATAATTCCAAACAAGTTTGTAGCATATTATCTAGCAATACTAATTGAATTTTATGAGAAAACAGGAATAGATGTAACAAAAAGTAGATTCAGAAAACTAGGAGATACGGAAAAAGCATTCTATGCCCAAGTTGCATTTGATTTTGAAGTTGAAACTACAATAGGTTGGCTTGAATTGGTTGCATGCAATTACAGATCAGATTATGATTTATCTAGTCATGCCAAGAAAAGTAAAGAGAAATTTGAAGTAATGGATAATGATGAGAAAGTTTTACCACATGTTTTTGAGATTTCAATGGGAATTGATCGTAGTCTTTACACAATCCTTGAGCATTCATTATACGAGGATAAAGAAAATGAAAGAACCGTACTGTCTCTCAAGCCATACTTGGCACCCATACACATTGGTGTTCTTTCATTGATAAAAAAAGATGGATTAAAAGAAAAGACAGATGAGATATATCTTCAGATCAAAAGAAAATATGATGTGTTTTTGGATCATTCAGGTGCAATAGGAAGAAGATACAGAAGACTGGATGAGATAGGTGCGCCATTTGCTATTACTGTTGATTACCAAACTTTGGAAGACCAAACAGTAACATTGCGTAAAAGAGATTCAATGGAGCAAAACAGAATCAAAATTTCAGAGATTGACTCTGTTCTTTCTGAATTTATTGCATATCCATAGTTTTTTTAAAAAAGATATAGACTATTCAGAAGAAACAGTGATTGTTTCTGAATGTGTTCTATACTTTACTTTAATAGGCATATCTTCCATTGCTTGGGCTTGAGGAATAACTCCATCTGATGTTTCTAGGGAGACAATCCAATTATCTACTAGTGGATCAATTGACGTAATTGAGAATCTTTCAAGTGGACTGTCTGGACCACTGTATCTGACTCTTATGATTTGATCTTCATATTCAATACTTGTCAATCCACCACGTTGATTGGTGGTACTCTCATGTATTGCACAATCTTCTGATACACCAATTATGCATTGACCATTTGGAGCTATCACATGGAATCTCAAGTTTTCATCAACATAGTTTGATGCATAAATTACTGCTGGGTCTGCCAATACGGTATCATTTTCTGTAATAGATTCTAGTGGCTTTATTTCTGAGGCTAACATGGTTATAGTTTTTGGATAAATGTGTAGTTTAGCAGACTGTGTAGAAATTGATTTGTCATACAAATCAACGCTTGCTATTACATCATAAATGGTGTGTTCATCTACATTAGGGGATTTCCATTCAAGACTAACAATTGTTTCTCCAGTTGCAAATAACTGTGATTTCTTGGATATGACCTCACCATTTACAATTAGAGATACTATACCGTATGATGGTAAATCTTTGTTATCTACAAATAATTGCGGTCTAACTAGTGAACCACTTTCTTTGATGGATGCAATATCCATCTCAAATGAAACATCGCCAACAGAGATTGGTTTTACACCAATGTTGTATTGCTTTGATTCTGCTTCGTTTTGATCCTCATCAATAATATGAATCCAGTACGAGATTGCTGGTTCCTGCATCAAAGATGATGGGATTGTTGCACTAATTACATATGTAGAATTTGAAATTGGTAATGACTCTACATTCATTTTTATTGCAACATATTCTGATGATTGCCCAAGAGTGATTATTCTTAGTTCACTTCTCTGCAATGGCATCTGTGCATCTACTACTGCAGAAACACTCAAGTCTTGATTATTTACATAAAAGAATTCAGATTCTGTCTCTGATCTGTGTTGGGTGTTATTTTCAATTTGGAATTTGACATCAAATATTTTTGGTGCGGATGATGCAATTTCTTCATATTTTTCTTCTGGTACTTTACTGATTACTGTTGCTCCTTCACATGATGTTAGATGAATTGCTGATTGGACAGTATTTTTGGATACTCCTTTTTCTTCAGTAACAACTACCATTAAGAATGTCTCATCAGAAGTTATTGGAATTTCATAGAGATATTTGTCTAGTTTTGTAATCTTGTTTGATTGCTCATATGGTTGAATGTTTGCTAGTTTGGCTAAAATTGACCCTGATCTTGCTGTGTGAACAGTTACAGATGGAGCCCTATCAGCGTCACTAGAGACTAGAATTGTGGCTATATTTTCCTCACATCTGTCATAGGTGATCTCGTTTATTGTCAATGCAGTACCCAAGATTCCACCAAATCCACTAACACCTCTACTTGTACCACTTGGACCTACGCCTGTTTTACCTGAACCTGTACCTACACCACCAGTTCCACCTGATGAACCACTACTACCAGTGGATGAAGTAGATCTTTGACTTGCACCAAACTTGGTAAAGTGATCAGTCCAAATTATAAGATCATCTCCATTATCAAAATAGCATTCATCAGCACCAGTAGGCATTCCTGATGCAGAATCAGAGGTACATTGAGTAGTGATAAAAGTGGTAACTCCACTTGTACCTACAAAGAATGCTACAATGTTACCTACACCATTTCCTGTAAATTCAAGTCTTGCAGGACTGGAAAGTTGTATTGTAGATCCATTAACTCCAAGTTCAATTGCAGCAACTTCAGAATATGTTGTAGTTACTCCGTTTGTAGTTGTTTGAGGAATGGTAACTGAAGTAGTTGTAGGTAGTTCTAGTATACCATTCCAACCTGTAGGACCAGTAAGTGTTGTACCATCAGATATTGTAGCGTTTACAGAGATACTTGCAGAATTTGTATTTGTAGTATTGAATATTACATCAAATCCATTAGTAATAGGTACAAAAGTTCCTGATGAGTTTGATGATAAGCTTGATGTGTAATTAATTACTAGTTGTGTAACAACTGAGTTAGGTATCGTGATAGTTTCTACAACAGATGAACTAGTTAGTATAATACTTGTATTATTTTGAGATAGTGTAATTGCTGTTGTAGTAGAACCTGGGTAGAGTTTAGTAGGTAAGGTATTGTTTCCAGAAATAAAAGATATTGCAAGATTATCCTTTAATGATAATAAATCAGTTAGACTCTTTGAAATTTCTTTTGTTACTGTGTAAGTTAGTGGTAGTGATTCAGATAGTGAGCCAAATGTAGATGCAACAGTGTTGACTGCAGCAGCTAGTGGTAGTGATTCAGTTAGTGAGATGGATGTAGATGCAGTGATGGTTGCTGCAGCAGCTAGTGGTAGTGATTCAGATAATGAGACAGATAGTACACCAATGGTAGTAGCTGTAGCAGCTAGTGGTAGTGATTCAGATAGTGAGACAGACTTGGTGTTAATGGTTGTTGCTGTAGCAGCTAGTGGTAGTGATTCTGTTAGTGAGATGGATAGTACACCAATGGTAGTAGCTGTAGCAGCTAGTGGTAGTGATTCTGTTAGTGAGATGGATAGTACACCAATGGTAGTAGCTGTAGCAGAGAGTGGTAGTGATTCAGATAGTGAGATGGATGTAGATGTGTTGAGTGTAGCAGAGAGTGGTAGTGATTCGGATAGTGAGATGGATGTAGATGTGTTGAGTGTAGCAGAGAGTGGTAGTGATTCGGATAGATCCTTTGATATTGCATTTGTTAGGGGGTCAGAGAGCGGTAGTGATTCTGTTAGTGAGATGG
>JABFSW010000112.1 GCA_013140415.1 Nitrosarchaeum sp. | reverse complement strand
TGACAAAGGACATCATGCAAGAAGCTCTAAGTGAGGGAAAGGAGATAATTTTGCCCAAAGTAGTAGGTAAAAACATAGAATTTAGAACAATCATGAATTTGAGCAATCTAGAAAATGGTAGTTTTGACATAATGGAGCCTCGTAATGAATGCCCTGTGGATAATAATCTGGATGTGATACTTGTTCCGACAGTAGGAATATCTCCAAAAGGAGTAAGATTAGGATATGGGCATGGATTTTATGACAGATTTTTAGCTGAGAATAAAATCAAAACAATATCGCTGACATTTGAAAAACAGATTGTAAAAAATATTCCACAATCAGAACACGATATGATTATAAATTGGATCGTTACTGAAGATAGAATAATTGATACATCAAAGATAAGATAGTCCTTTTTTGCCGATATCTTTTCTATAGTATTTGTGAGGCCAAGAAATTTTTTCTGCGGCAATGTATGCATTTGAAATTGCAGATGCCAAAGTATCACCGATGGCAGTGACTCCTAAAACTCTTCCACCGTTTGATAAGATTTTTCCATCTTGTCTTTTTGTTCCTGCATGAAAGACCATAGCATTTTTAGGAATTAAATCAAATCCTATAATCTCTTCATTTTGTGGATATGATTCAGGATAACCTTCAGATGCCAAAACAATACAAACTGCGGATTGATTTTTCCAAGTTATTTTGGGCATCAGATAAAGGGTCCCATCTACGCTTGCAACAAAATAATCATACAAATCAAAATCCATCCTCATTGTAATTGGCTGACATTCAGGATCACCCATTCGTGCGTTATACTCTAAGACGTATGGTTCATTGTCTCTAATCATCACACCAGCATAGAGGAATCCTTTGAAGACAATACCTTCATTTTTCAATGATTGTATTGTTTTATTGATGATTTTATTTTGGATTTTTTCAGCAAGTGTATCATCAATAATGGGAGTTGGAGAATAAGCACCCATTCCACCTGTGTTAGGGCCTTTATCATCATCAAAGATTCTTTTGTGATCTTGGCTTGATGCCATTGGAATTGCAATCACACCATCACATAATGCAATGTAAGATGCTTCAATTCCATCAATTCTCTCTTCTACAATAATGCGATTACCAGCATCACCAAATGTCTTTTTTACCAATATCGTATTAATTGCAGCAATTGCCTCATCAGCATTATTACAAACGATCACCCCCTTTCCAGAAGCTAGCCCATCTGCCTTGACTACAACATTGTAATCAAGGGATTTGACATATTCTTCTGCCTTTTTTGGATTATCAAAGACTTCAAATCTTGCAGTTTGTATGCCATTTCTTTTCATGAAATTTTTTGCCCAAATTTTACTGGATTCTAGTTGTGCTGCTTTTTGAGATGGGCCAAAAATTTTGAGATTCATTTGGGTAAATTTATCTACAATTCCTGCAGCCAGAGGAGCCTCGGGACCAACTATCGTAAAGCAATTATTTTTTTGTGCAAATTCTGCTAGTGCATTCAAATCATTAATATCAATTGAAATGTTATTTTCGGTTCCACCATTTCCGGGTGCTGTAAAAACTTTGTCAACTTTGGAGCTTTGAGATAATTTCCAAGATAAGGCATGTTCTCGTCCACCAGAACCGATAACTAAAACATTAACCAATAAAAATTATCTTTCACTCAATTATATAATGCCATTCCCATATCAAAATCCAAGATGAAACTTTCATCAAAATTCGATGCAAAGGCAATTGAATCTGAGATAAAAGAATACATCAAATCAATTGATGTTGAAAGATTAATCTTTGAATCCGACAAACCTGAGAAAATAATGTTTATCGAAGGTCCACCCACTATGAATGGAGTTCCACACGCAGGACATCTCAGAGGACGTGTGATTAAGGATCTATGGTACAGATTCAATACATTACAAGGGAAAAAAATTGTGTTTAATGGAGGATGGGATACGCAAGGACTTCCAGTGGAATTACAAGCAGAAAAAGAGCTTGGAGTTACTGGCGGCAAGTCAGAAGTCATAGAAAAAGTTGGTATTGAAAAACTAGTGGAGGAATGCAAACGTATTGTAAAAAAATTCAACACCAAATGGATTGAAGTGGATAGTGCACTTGGAATGTCATTTAACCATAACAAAGCATATTGGACTTATCGGGATGAATTTATTGAAAGAGAGTGGCAAATTCTTAAAAAAGCACATGAAAATAAAATATTAGAAGAAGATTTTACAGTAATTGCATATTGTCCAAGTTGCCAAACGTCACTTAGTCATGCTGAAGTGAATCAGGGATATGAAGAAGTAAAAGATCCATCATTATATTACAAGGTTAAACTTGCAGATGAGGATGCATATCTGATTGTTTGGACAACAATGCCATTTACTTTGGTTACAGATGCAATGGTAGGACTGAATCCAGATGAAGATTATGCATATCTCAAAGTAGAAAATGAAACATGGGTTGTTGGAAAAACAAGACTGGAAGAATTTTTCAAAGAAGTAAACATCGAAAAATATGAAATTGTAAAGACTGCAAAAGGCTCAAAATTTGAGGGGAAAAAATACATCCATCCACTTTTGAGTTTAATTCCAGGATTAGATGAATGTGCAAAGGAAAATAATTTTCATGTTGCAGTATCAGAAGAGTTTGTAGAAATTACAACAGGTAGCGGTCTAGTCCACTTGTCTCCTGCAAATGGTGAAGAAGACATCAAAATTGCAAACAAAAGAAAAGTCAAAGTATTCAGTCCCATTAATGATCAGGTAAAGTTTACCAATTTAGCTGGAAAATATGAAGGAATGTTTGTCAGAGATGCAGATAAAATAATTGTCGAAGATCTCAAAGAACGTAACGCGCTGGTAAAAATTGGAAAAATCAAGCACAAATATCCATTATGCTGGAGATCGCACCATCCAATTGTATGGCTTGCACGAAAAGGTTGGTTTTACAAACTAGATAGATTAGGAGACAAGGCAATTAATGCAGCAGAAAGTGTAGAATACTTTTTTGAGCAGCCAAAAAATAGATTTTTAGGAATTATTAAAGAAAGACACCCATGGTGTATATCTAGAGAAAGAATTTGGGGATGTCCATTACCAGTTTGGATATGCAGTGATTGCAAAAAGCAAAACTGGTTCTTTACAAGAAAAGAGATCATAGATTCGGCAGTAAAATTACCAGATGGACCAAATTTTGAATTACATCGTCCATGGATTGATAATATAACAATAAAATGTAAACAGTGTAGTAGCACAAATACAAAAAGAGAAGAATATGTTTTAGATACATGGCACAATAGCGGTTCAGCCCCATATTCATCATTAACAGATGAAGAATATTCCAAAACAATACCTGCGCCATTTTTCACAGAAGGTATTGATCAAACAAGAGGATGGGCATATACTCTGTTGATAGAAAATGTAATCTTAAACAACAGTCCAATTTCACCATTCAAGTCATTTTTGTTCCAAGGTCATGTACTTGATGAAAAGGGAGGTAAGATGAGCAAAAGTTTAGGAAATGTAATAGATGGAGCAGAATTGCTTGAAAAATATCCTGTGGATTTGATTAGATTTTATTTTATCTGGAAAGCAAGCCCAATAGAGCCACTTAGCTTCAGTACTGACGAGTTAATGTCACGCCCGTATCAGGTACTCAATACACTGTTTAATTTACATCTGTATTTTAAACAAAATAGCGAATATGATAATTTTGATGAGACAAAAACAATCTCATGGGCAAAAGAAAATAAATTGCTAACATCGCCAGACATATGGCTTTTATCAAAATTACAAAAGTTGATCAAAAAAACAACAGAACGCAATGAGACGTGTAAATTCCATGAAGCAGCAAAAGCAGTTGATGATTTTATTATAAACAATCTAAGTCAGATATACATTCCAATTACAAGAGGAGAATTATGGGACGAAGAAGAGTCAAAAAAGAATAGAAGGCTAGCAATCTATGCAATACTAAAAGAAGTACTACAAACATTAGATATTTTGATTCATCCACTTTGTCCATTTACTAGTGAATACCTCTATCAAACAGTATTTGATGGAAAAAAGAGTATTTTGCTAGATAAATGGCCACAATATCAAGAGACACTAGTCAATGAAGAAATTGAAGAATCATTTGACATCATGAAAGATGTTGTTTCAATTTCATCTGCTGCAAGAATGAAGGAAAAACTAAAACGCAGATGGCCACTAAATGAAGCATTAATTTGTGTAAGTAAAGGTCAAAAGCAAAAACTAGAATCACTTTCTTCTTTACTAATGTCACAGCTCAATGTAGAAAAATTTACAATTTTTGAAATAGAAAAAGAACAAGGATTAGAACAAATCCTGGAACTAAAACAATTAGGATTACCTCTCAGAGCAGTTGTGGAATTGGAAAGAAAACGAATAGGTCCCAAAGCAAAACAACACATGGGAAAACTTGTCAATGCATTTTCAGAAACCAACAAAGAAGAAATTATTACATCACTCCAAAAAGAAGAACAATACAATTATGAGATTGATGGTGAAAAAATTTCATTAGACAAAGAAGATTTTATAATAGATTTTGATGCAAGTGAAGAATTTGCAGTGTCAAAACGAGACAACTACATTGTATTTGTATCTACTTCAAGAAACAAAGAGATGATGGCAAGAGGTTTGATAAAAGATATTGCCAGAAGACTACAAACACTAAGAAAAGAAAGAGGATACAATCCGACAGATATTCTCAGTGTTGCATCAATACTTGATTTAGATGATGAATCATTAGAAATGATAAAAGAAAAATCAGAAGAATTGGCATTCTTAGTCAGGGTAAAACAGGTAAATTTTACAGAATCATGCAAAGAATACAAAGATGATGACATTGACGGTCAAAAAATAAGAATTTCAGTAGAATAAACACTCATCATATTATCAGATAAAGGGTACTGGAAATGGAATTTACAAAAATTATGTTTTACAAAATGTAATATTTTTATTAGAACAAATAATTCAAACAGACATGACTGAATCAAAAATACCAACTGTTGTTGGAATCAATGTTCTAAAACAAAATGGTTTGGATGTAGAGGAATTAAAAAAACTATTGATTCAGAACGCTTCAGTAGAATTTACTGCCTACTACTATTTCACCAATTTGAGAGCACATTGTACAGGCTTGGAAGGAGAAGGGCTCAAAGGAATTATCGAGGACGCTAGATTAGAAGATCTTAGCCACTTTGAGGCATGTCTTGAGAGAATATACCAATTGGGAGGCGCTCTTCCAAATGACGCAATAGAATTCATCAAAATGTCAGGATGTGAGTTCTTACAGCTTCCGGCAAATCCAACAGATCACAAGGCAATACTAGAAAAATGTCTCAAAGCCGAACAAGGTGCAATTGTCAACTGGGATAAAGTCTGTAAGATAACTTTTGGAAAAGACCCCACAACATATGATATTGCAAAAGATATTTTGGCAGAAGAGATCGAACACGAGTCATGGTTCCTAGAATTAATCTATGGAAGACCATCAGGACATATGAGAAGAAAATACTCTGGAGAAAGACCACATACCAGAAAACATTCTAGAGCACTTGATATGGCATAAAGCCAGATCACATTCTTTTCTTTTAATTAAAAATGAACCAACTAGCTAGCTTTTAGCTAATCAGGCATAATAAATAGAAAAAACGTGTAATGATTGTATGGTAAAACAGATTAGTCTTGATGCTTGGCAAATTCAGCATCTAACAGATCTGTTAAAAAAGGGCTCAGAGATTGTTGCAAAGACCAACAAACCAATTGTACTGTATAGACAAACATTAGAAGAAGAAGAAGAGTCCTATGAAGAAATTGTATGTACACTTGTTAAAGATTATGTGATTGAACAATTAGTTACATCAGGAGGAGTACTCGTTCCAAGTTTTCATCAACAATTTGTTTTTACAGTTTCAGAATTTCCACAAGAATTGCTAAGAAAAAGCCGAGATCGATTTTTGCAAGTAATTGATTTTCTTGAAGCGCAGATAAATTAACATCATAATTAATAAAGATCGTAAAATTGATGGCTTTTGCATGCGTTTACTAGAGTTTCAGGCAAAAGAATTATTCAGAGAATACGGAATTAATCTTCTCCCAAGCAAGGCATCAACTACTATTGAAGAAGGGAGAAAACATGCAAAAGAGCTAGGCTATCCATTTGTGATTAAAATTCAGGTTCCAGTAGGGGGTAGAGGAAAAGCTGGAGGCATTCAAAAATGTCAAAATGACGATGAATTTGAGCTAAAGTATCCTCAAGTGTTAGGGTTAACAATCAAAGGAGAAAAGGCACGAGCAATTTTGCTGGAAAAGATGGCTGATATCAAAAAAGAGTTGTATTTGTCATTATTTTTGAATCGTTCAAAAAGATGCTATACAATTATTGCATCACCTGAGGGAGGAGTTGAAATTGAATCAGTTAAAAATCAAATTATAAAAGAAGTCGGTCTTGGAAATGTTTCAGAACAAGTTGCAAGAGATGTTGCAAAAGAGATGAAACTGGAGGGAAGAGCAGCAGATGACTTTGTAGACATTTTACAAAAACTAGCAAAACTCACAGTTGAAAAAGAAGCTGAATTGGCAGAAATAAACCCACTTGCAATTATGCAGGACGGTTCTCTGATGGCACTGGATGGAAAATTTGTAACAGATGATAATGGTAATTTTAGACACGATGAATTACAAAAATATCAGGAAAAAACAGAGATTGAAGAAAGAGCAGAAAAAAGTGGATTTTCACTAGTAGAATTAGACGGAAATATTGCAGTTGTTGGAAATGGTGCAGGACTGGTAATGTCCACACTGGACATGTTATCAGATAACGGTGGCAAGCCAGCATGTTTCTTAGATGTCGGAGGAGGAGCAACAACTGAATCAGTTTATGAAGCACTTACTTTGATTAGCAAAATGAATAGAGTCAAAGGAATTTTGGTTAACCTGTATGGAGGAATTGTAAAAACAACTGTAGTTGCAGAAGCATTTCTAAAAGCATATGACGATAAGCTGATCAATCTTCCGGTATTTGCAAGACTAAAAGGCACTGAATCTGAAAAGGCAAAAGAGATGCTAAAAGATTCCAGAACCAAAATTTATGATTCAGTAGAAGAGGCAATTAATGCATCAGTCATGGGGATTAAAAAATGACAGATATTTTCAAACTATTAAGAGGAACCCCAGAAGACTCAGATTACAAGAAAAAAGGCGTAATTGTTCAGGGAATCACAGGGGCATATGGATCAGTGCATGCAAGAAACATGATGGCATATGGGACAAATATCATTGCAGGTGTTACTCCAGGAAAAGGAGGTCAGAAATTTGAAGGCAAAGTTCCAATTTACAATACAGTCAAAGAAGCAGTAGATGCAAGTGGTGCAAAAATTTCAATTATTTTTGTGCCAGCAAAATTCTTTTTGGGAGCTGCAAAAGAAGCACTTGAAGCAGGAATTAAACTACTAGTAGCAATACCAGAACATGTTCCAATCAGAGATACGATGGAAGTTTTGGATTTAGCAAACAAAAAAGGCGCCATAATCATTGGGCCAAACACTCCAGGAATAATGATTCCAGAATTAATAAAAATAGGAATTATGCCGCCCATGCCATTTAAGGCAGGAAATATTGCAGTGTTATCAAAAAGTGGCACATTACTTTATGAGATTGCAGATGCACTAACAAATGCAGGATTTGGGCAGTCAATAACAATAGGAATTGGAGGAGATCCAATTAATGGTACACGAATGATTGATGCATTTGACATGATCAAGGACATTCCAGACTTGGAAGGATTGGTAATAGTAGGAGAAATTGGTGGAGATTCAGAAGAAATTTTGGCTCAACGGATAATTGATATCGGATTCAAAAAACCAACTGTTGCATACATTGCAGGAAGATCAGCACCAAAAGAAAAGAGAATGGGTCATGCAGGAGCTATAGTAATGGGAACGTATGGCTCTGCAGAATCCAAGGTGTCTATGTTTAACAAGGCAAACATACCAGTAGCAAAGAGACCTTCACAAGTACCAGTATTACTAGCAGGAAAAATGCAACAATCCGATTAGAATAAAAGAGAGAGATTAAGGAGAAAATTAATGCCTATTACTGATCCGGAGAAAAAACGCATTGCACAAACTGCTCGTCTAGTTATGAGAATATGCTTTAACTGTGGATGCAGAAACGATATCAATGCAACCAGATGCAGAAAATGCAGAAATCCATACTTGAGACTAAAGAACAGAAATCTCGGCGTCAAAAAGTAGAATTAGAAATTCATCAATCTTTGCCTATATTCAACAATTGCAGATTTTATTTTTGGTTGATATTTGGATATAAATAATCTTACGGCACTTTCATTTTCTAATTCCTCAAGACCTAGCTGCAAGTCATCAGGTAACTGGTCATTCATTTGATAAAGTATTTTGGCAGCTTCAGTGTATTGGCCTAAATTTGTTGCATAATCAAATGCCAATTGCATTTTTTGAGTTAGTGCATCAAATTCATGTAAAGACACATTTGATTTTTGGATTTTTAGTAGAAAAAGTCAAGGTTATCATGATATAAAATGAAAACCTAAAGACAAAAAAGATGCTTGTTTTGTAACTTTGTTGGACCGGTTGTCTAGTGGTTAGGATGACGCACTCACACTGCGTAAGGAAATATTCCCGCAAAGGTCGTGGGTTCAAATCCCATCCGGTCCACCTACCATCATGGGACAAATTTATAAAAAATGTCAAATTCATATACAGATTATATCGTTTTTAGATCTAGAATATGAGTAAAAATTTTTGGCATGACATAGAAACAGGCGTAGATATTCCAGAGATAATCAATGTGATAGTAGAAATTCCAAAAGGATCAATGAACAAATATGAATATGATAAAAAACACAATATGATAAAACTAGACAGAGTATTGTTTTCACCATTTCATTATCCAGGAGACTATGGTCTTATTCCTCAGACACTATCTGATGATGGAGACCCACTTGATGCACTAGTACTTGTAACAAATCCCACATATCCAGGAATACTAATTGAGGCAAGACCAATTGGATTATTACAAATGAAAGACGATGGAAAATCAGATGACAAAATTATTTGTGTTTCAACAAATGATCCCAGATATCTTCACACTGTAGACATTACAAATATTGAAGATCACTACCGCTCAGAGATTGCTCATTTTTTCCAAGTTTACAAAGATTTGGAAGGGAAAAAAGTGGAGATTTTAGGATGGAAAGGATCCAAAGAAGCAAAAGGAATCATAGTAGAAGCTGTCAAAAGATACAAAGACACATTGAAAAAATACTAGGATTTGAGTATTTAATTAAACCAATGATGCATTTTTTAATAGTTACAAAATAAGACAGACATATGTCAGAGTATAAACTTGATAAATGGGATCTATCAGAGCTAGCAAAAGATCCAAAGAGTCCTGCATTTCAAAAACAAATTAGAGATTTAGAAGCATTGGCTAAAAAATTTGAAAAGATAAAATTAAAACTAGAACCTAAAATGTCATCAAAAAAATTTATGGATATTTTACATGAAGTTGAAGAAATTTCTGAAAAAATGAGTAAAATTGGAGGATATGCATCACTATCCTATTCTGCAGATACACAATCAGATGAGGCAACATCTCTTATGACAAGAATGTCAAAGTTGGGATCAGAGATTTCCAATAAAATTTTATTTTTTGATTTATGGTGGAAAATTCAAGTAGATGACAAAAATGCAAAAAGATTGATTAAAGATTCAGGCGAACTTGCAGAGTATCTTAGTCATAAAAGACTATTTGCCAAATATGCGCTTTCTGAACCTGAAGAAAAAATTATCAACACTTTGGATGTTACAGGAATTTCTGCTCTAGTAAAACTATACGACAAGATGACTAGTGCATATGAGTACAAAATGAATGTGGGTGGTAAAACAAAAAAGATGACACGTGAAGAAATTACAAATTACATAAGGAGTGTAAATCCAAAAATTAGAGAAACAGCATACAAGACAATCCTAACAAAATACACAGAAAACAAAGGTGTGATAGGAGAAATTTACCAAAACATTGTTTTGAATTGGAAAGACGAGGGAATTGAAATTAGAGGCTACAAATCTCCGATTTCAATGAGAAATATTGGAAACAATATAGATGACAAAACCATAGAATCACTTCTTACAGTATGTAGGAGAAATTCCCCAGTATTTCAAAAATTCTTTATACAAAAAGCAAAAATGCTAAAAATGAAAAAATTATGCAGGTATGATCTATATGCCCCAGCAGCAGCCAACATAAAAGAAAAAAACTACCAATACGACAAATCAGTCAGACTTGTTTTTGATTCACTAAGAAGATTTAGCCCAAAATTAGAAGAGCTTGCCAAAAAAGTATTCAATGAAAAACATGTTGATTCATCTATAAGAGTTGGAAAAAGAGACGGTGCATTTTGTCGCACACTAACTCCAAAGATCACGACATAT
>JABFSW010000177.1 GCA_013140415.1 Nitrosarchaeum sp. | reverse complement strand
GCTTCAATGTCCGTAGGTGATCAATTCAATCTGCATGCTCTGGCATTACTTTCTACATTAACTGCAACTGTTGCAAAACAAATTATTTTCTATGTAAGTTATGAAGGACGACATATTCTAAATGAAAAAACTAGAAAGAGAATGCGGCCATTTGAAAGATTAGTAAAGCGATATGGTGCAGCTGCTGCATTTGTTGCTGCCGCAACACCCATCCCTGATGATTTAATCTATGTTCCATTAGGATTGGCAAAATATAATCCAAAAAGATTTTTCATTGCTACCCTTACTGGCAAAATTGTTCTTAGTTATTCCATTGTTCTTATCTCTCACCATCTTGGTCTCTCTTTGGTAGAGCCATTTCTTGAAAATGTAAATGATGTAACTACTGTGTATGTTGGCATCATAATCTTTGGTGCAATGATGACTGCCGTAGTTGTTTTACTCTTAAGATTAGATTGGCAAAGAATCTTAGGAAAATTTGCCCCATGGACATTAGATGAAAGCAATGACAAATAGATTCTAGTTTTATTTTATTGATATCTTAAAATTCCACAATCTGTCTGTCGCACTTTTTATTCCAATTCTTGGACTGGCAATTATCTTTCCAGGCTTTACTCCGTCAATAATGAATAATTTTGAATCTACAGTCAAATCTACTCCATAGTGTTCTTTTGTAATCCCTAATGCCTGCGTTAACTTGGCAGGACCGTCCGTGAGTTTTTTCCTGTCCTTTATGCCTCTGTTTTTCTCCATTATCTCTATCCCTTTTTCAGGTATGATTGCACGAATTAAAACTGCACCTGCCTCAAATTTTGAATTTCTTGCAACTACATTAAAGCAATAATGCATTCCATATGTAAAATAAACATATGCCTTTCCTACTTCATCAAACATTATTTTGTTTCTCTCAGTAATTTTTCTAAATGCATGGCTTGCTGGATCATCTTTATGTCTGTATGCTTCTGTCTCTATGATTATTCCTGAAATCTTATGCTTGCCTATCTTTCGTACTATTTTTTTTCCTAGTAGACTTTTTGCAACTGTAATGGTATCACGCGAATAAAATGTTCTAGGCAGAATAGTCAATGTCTGCTGAAATTTGTTTGCCATTTTTTAACTCTCTGATCAAATCAAATAATTTGACAATGTCTTCTTTTAGAACTGTGATTAACTCTTGATTGTAAATTGTAGCAGCTGGATGAACTGTCAAAAAATAAAATTGCTTGTCTTTTTTAACAATTTTGCCTCTGTATTTTGTAATTTCTGATCCACCTAAAATTGAATTAAATGCGGTATTTCCCAAAATGCATATTATTTTTGGTTTTATTATGGAAATTTCTTTTTGAAGATAGTCTTGACATGTGTTTCTCTCAGACATTGTTGGAACTCTGTTGTTTGGCGGTCTACACTTTACAACATTTGTAATGTATATTGACTCTCTTGATACTCCTGCATTTTCTAATGCAATGTTAAGCCTTTGTCCTGCAATTCCCACAAACGGCTCACCGTTTTTATCCTCATTTCTACCTGGTGCCTCTCCGACAAAAATTACGTCTGATTGAAAATTTCCTTTACCTGGAACTGCGTTTGTTCTAGTCTTGGAAAGTTCACATTTGGTGCATTCTATTACCTTTTGTCTTGTTGTTTCTAATTCAGAATCCATATTTTCATTTACACCTCTATTGTATTTTCTCTAATTGATGGTTCGTAAGTCTTCTGTTTGCTTTAATGATTTGATATTGCAGGCATGGTAAAGTAGTATTCGTCCTCAAAATTATAGTCATTGTCTCCTTTTTTGCGCAAAAATTCAAAATATCTAGCACAGTTTACATAAAATTCGGTATTTTCATGGCTTTCGTGACTCATTAATGATTATTGCAAAAAATCCATTTTTTCAAGAGAGTGAGTGATTTTAGTTAAGAAAGTTTGTTTTCTTTAAGCAAGTCCAATCGGGGATTTTCCTGACCCCTCTTTTTTTGGCAGTGTAAAAGTAAATATTGTTTCTTGATTTGGTGTGCTTTTTACAGTAATTGCCCCACCGTGATTTTCCATTATGCCTTTACATATTGACAATCCTAAGCCGCTTCCGCCCCTTTCCCTTGTTAGTGTTGCATCTACCTGATAAAATTTCTTGAACAGATTACTTTGTTTATCTATTGGAATGCCGATGCCATTATCTTTTACGCTAATTTGAATCTCTTGGGGGAGATCTTTCATTGATATCTCTATTTTCCCCTTTCCTGGCTCTACTGCAGTCATACTATTCTTGATTAGATTTGTTATTACTTGCTTTATCCTCTCCGGATCATGTTCTATTGAAAGATCTTGTATGTTTGAACTGATCTCTATTTTGCTTTTCTGTGCTTGTGGCAAAAATAATTTTACTGTATTTGTAACTGTGTCTTTTATGTTGGCATTTTCTTTTCTAATTTTAAGCTGGCCTAATTCTAGTTTTTGAGCATCAAGTAAATCTGATATTAATGCCAGTAATGTTTCTGAACTAGATTTGATTATGCTTATTCTCTCTTTCTGTTTGTCTGTCAATTTTCCTAAATGCTCACTCAGTAAAATATCTGCATATCCTTGAATAGGAACTAGTGGAGTTTTTAATTCATGAGTGATCATTGCCAGAAATTCATCTTTTGCAATTTCTGTTTTTTTGGCTTGTTCTTCTTTTTCTTTAATTGTATCTGACATTATGTTAAATGTATTTGCTAATTTTCCTACCTCGTCTGCTTTTGTGTATTTTATTTTTTCACCATACGCTCCTTCTTTGATTCCTGAAAGTGCATCTGTGATTAATCTTAGAGGTAAAAGAGATTGTCTGATGACATAAAGTACTAAAAAGAATATTGCTATGTCTATTATTAATAAAATTTGAATGATTAATTGTTCTTGATTGCCTTCTTTTGCCATTTGAGTATTCCAAGAATTTAATAAATTATCTATATCCGAAAATAAAACTAACTTTTCAACATTCATCTCATTTTTTGCTGAATTAAAATTTGGGGATAGCAATGCCCTTTCTTCAAGAATGCCAATTTTGGGTTGCAGTGCTTCCCACAATGGATCTAGTTTTCGTAATTCATTTGAATTTTCTCTTGGAATTTGGATTAACTCCTCATGTTCTTGTCCTATACTTTCTACATCTAGTTCTTTTGTTGAGATGCCCAATAATTTTCGTAGACCTACTTCAAATTGCATTCTTTCTTTTTTCAATTTTTCTTGCGCATTTTCTTCTTCACCAATTGAAATTAACAAGGTTAATTGTCCAATTTCTTTTGCAGAATTTTCTAACTCGTTGGCAATTTCTTTATGTCTGTTGTAGTCTCTTCCTAAATCTGATATTTCTTTAGATAAAGAATTTGCTGTTAAAATTAACTCGCTATTTTTTTGCAGTACATAATTCATCGCGTTTGTTGCTTCTTTATCAAAAACTGATGTTTTTTCTACGTTTGATGCTTTTTCTTTATATGTATTCCATGATGTTACTACTTTATTATAATCTAATGTTATTGAAGACGGAATTTTTTGTATTGTTTGTCCTTTAATTACTCCGCCATTTTTTAACATGGTGAGAACTGAATTTGCATTTTCTATCTCTTTATCTAAATTATCTTTATCCTCCATATTCCCATTTGCCACAGATACAGCTAATCCTGAAATAGATTCTGTCTGTACTTTAAGATCTCCTGTTTTGATAATGGAATGTGATTGGGAGTTGTCTGTTTGCTCTGACTGATAAAGTAATGTCAAATTGATGACTGCAGCTACAATTAGAATTGCCACTAGCAGGTAAGTCTTATTGATAATCTTCACAGTATCTGAAATCTAGCATAGGGTATAAAAATAATGGGTGAATTTTATTAAATTAATCTACATGTCTGATGAATTTCTCAAAGTTGCCATCGCTGAAATTAATAATGAAATCTCTGAAATTCAAACTATTCTAAGTTCCTGTCAGAGTAGTCTTGATGTGTCTGCAAATGCAGCAAAAATTCAAAAATCGACTCATAAAATTAAAGGACTGGCCCCAATGATGGGAAAAGAAGATTTAGGGAATCTGTCTGCCTTGCTTGATTCTATGTTAAAAAAAATCATGAACGGTATTATTGTCAATGACATACTTGAATCACTAATAATTGCAGCTGACGAAATGAAAAAATCAATGACTTGCCACGATTACAATTTGGATAAAATAAAACAAAGGATTTCCAACCTGTCTTCTGCTCTTTCTTGATGCATATTTTTAATTATATGGAATCATAAGATAATACGATGGGAAACATTATGATTGCAGATGATTCTGATGCTATTCGACTAGTTCTAAAAGATATTTTGACAATTGGTGATCATACTATAGTGGGAGAAGCAAAAGATGGCGCAGAAGCTGTGGAACTGTTTCCACAATTGCATCCTGATTTACTGCTCTTAGATTTGGCAATGCCTAAAAAAGATGGACTTACTGTTGTCAAAGAAGTCATTGCGCAAAACCCGTCTGCCAAGATAATACTAATTACTGCCAGTGATGATCAAAAAATAATTCAACAATGTTTAGATTCAGGCGCTTCTTCTTTTATCTCAAAACCGTTTGACTTTAACAATGTCTTGAAAGTCATTTCCGATATTTTGGCAAAGTAATTTAGGGTCTAGATTCATTTAAAAACTGATAGAAAATTTGTCAAAAATTGTTGTTGATACAAGTATCATAATTAATGGCCAATTGATTGCCCAGATTGAATCTGGACATATTCAAAATTCTGAAATCATAATACCACAGGCAGTTTTTGATGAATTGCAATCTCAAGCATCTCAGAAAAAGGAACAGGGATTTATCGGACTGGAAGGGATAAAAAAACTCAAAGAAATATCAAATAACTTTGGTTTGGTTATAACAATACATGGTGCTCATCCTACCTCTGAGGATATTCGTATGGCAAGTGCCGGTAGAATTGATGCGATAATTAAAGATGTAGCAAAACAAAATCAGGCTATTCTTTACACCTCAGATTATGTTCAGCATTTAGTGGCACAGGCAGAAGGACTGGAATCCGTATTTGTAAAACCTATTTCTAAAAATCTTACTCTGGAATTTTTAAAATTTTTTGATTCTGAAACAATGAGTGTACATCTCAAAGAAAACATGCCTCCCATGGCAAAAAAAGGAAAACCTGGTTCTTTTAATCTGACAAAACTAGATGATGAGATTCTTACCAAAGAATATTTGAAATTCATATCATCTCAAATCTTAGAGACTACCACTTTTGATTCAAGCACTGTGGAAATCTCAAAGACTGGCGCGTCTGTAATCCAGTACAATGATTATCGAATTGCCATTACTTATCCACCATTTTCTGAAGCATTTGAAATCACCATAGTTCATCCTATTGTAAAATTAACCCTAGATGATTATGAGATATCTGAAGCGCTGATGAAGAGATTTTCTGATAGGGCAGAGGGAATTATAATTTCTGGTCCTCCTGGATCTGGAAAAAGTACTCTCGCATCAAGTCTGGCTAATTTTTACCACAACACAGGAAAGATTGTAAAAACATTTGAATCTCCACGTGATTTACAAGTGGATCCTGGAATCACACAATACACAAAACTAGATGGCAGCTTTGATAACAGCGCTGATATTTTATTATTGGTTCGCCCTGACTATACAATTTTTGATGAAGTGCGAAGACGAGAAGACTTTCGCACATTTGCTGATCTAAGACTGACTGGTGTGGGGATGGTTGGTGTTGTACATGCAAACTCTCCTTTGGATGCAATACAACGTTTTATTGGAAAAATTGAACTAGGAATAATCCCAAATGTTATAGACACTGTAGTTTTTGTCAAAGATGGGCACATTGGTAAAATCTATGACTTGGAGCTTGTAGTAAAAGTTCCTACTGGTATGACTGAATCGGACTTGGCAAGGCCTGTAATCGAGATTAGGAATTTTGCCGATAATATACTAGAGCATGAAATCTATACTTTTGGTGAAGAAAATGTCATAGTTCCAGTCTCAAAAAAAGCACCAAAAGTTGGAATTGAAAAACTTGCCGAAGACAAAATACGAGATATCTTTAGGAAATTTGATCCCAGAGTAGAAGTTGAGATACTATCTGATAATAAAGTAAAAGTTCTAGTTGACAAGCAATGCATGGCATCCATTATTGGTAAGGGCGGCTCTAACATAAACGAAATTGAAAAATTACTTAAAATTCATATTGACGTTGTTGAAAAAAATTCCAATTCTGACAATTCATCTGGTGATTTACCATTTACTTTTTCAGAATCCAAAACTGCGTTATCATTAACTGTTGGCAGAGAATATTCCTCAATGCATGCTGATATCTATGTACATGACAAATATGTGACATCTGTTAGAATTGGCAAAAAAGGAGAGATACTAATTCCTAAACGCTCTGAGGCCTCAAGAACTCTTATGAAATTTGCATCATCTCAAAGTGACATTCAAATATTTCTCAAGGATTTTTAAAATTCTCTAAAACTTTTGGGTTTGATTTTAGAAATGTAATGAATTTTCTTAATTGCCTTATTGTTTTTGGATTTAAATGATGCTCAATTCCCTCTGTGTCTTTATTTGCAGTTTCATGATTTACACCTAAAATCTCAAAAAACTCCAACAAAATTCCATGATTTTGTCTTATTTCATAAGCTATCTGCATGCCTTTATCTGTTAGATTAATTCCATGATATTTTTCATACTCTAATAATTTGTTTTCTTCTAATCTCTGCAACATCTTTGTAACACTTGGTGCACTTACATTCATGTATCGTGAAATATCCAATGTTGTAGCATACCCTTTTAATTCTACCAACTCTGAAATTACCTCTAGATAGTCTTCCATTCTCGTACTATAGCTTGCTTTTTCTGATTGGTGGGCTGCCTTGATTGACTCTAGTCTCTTGGAATTTTTTGTCTTCAATGTGTCTTTGTATCTAATCTGAACCTAGTATAATTGGATGTCCCTTGTTCCTAGCTATTCTTTATTGACTTGCAAGTAATCGATATTGATCATTGAATCTTAACTAATTTTTTCTAAATATCTAACTGTCATGGTTGATCATTTAAAGACACACCTAGAAAAACTGCGCAAGGTCTCTGATTCTGCTAAAAGAAGAGCCTCATTATATACAGACATGGCAAAATTTGATGGCAAACCAACTGCTCAGTCATTGAGATGTACACGAAGAGCATCATCACCAGGAAAAAAGATGCAAAAAATTGGTGTGGCTCTAGTTTTAGCTCCAGAACCAGTGACTACTCCGATAGGTATAGTGCTAATGGCAGCTGGAACAATTCTTGAAAAAAAATACAATGGTGCAACTATTCATGATATTGGTCATGAGACAAAGCGTACTATTTCTACAATAAATGATTTCAAAAGCACTGTAATGTAGTTGCTAAATACTATTAAAAATTACAATTCTTTTAAATTCTGAAATTTATTTTCCAAAAAACTCGCCCCACTGGCTTCCTAGTTTCTCTATTATTCTAAATGCCAATCTGTCAATGTTTACGTGTGGTTCTGCCGCAATCATTATCACTTTTTCATAAATTGGAAAGCTCATTATTACAACATGTTCTCTGCGAGATGCAGAATATTTCACATGCCCCAATTCGGTGTCGTATTTTTTTCTTTTTGCAACTCTGCTTGCCAATTCTTTACACACTAAATCATGTTGCTCTTCTGTCAATCTGGGGTTGATATTTTGTTTGTACCCTCCAGCAAGTAGTTTCCCAAATTCATCTAAGAGTCCTGCAAATCTCACTTCATCATCTTCAAGTATTTCTTGGCATCTCTTTTCATATTCTTTGATATTGATTTCTGGCATGCTTTATTCTATTTGCCACGAGTTGTTTCTCTATTTCTACCATGTGCCGAACTTTTTCTGTTTTGAAATCTAAGCCTATATACAACTAGACTGGAAATATTTTATTGAGTTTAACTGTAGCTCAGAAAAAAATTGCCATCGGTTCATTTCTTGGATGGTCTTTAGATGGATACGATATTGTGTTGATGCTTTTAGTTGTTCCTTCAATTAGCCAATTATTTTTTCCATCTCAGGATCCTGTGTTTAGTATACTTGCAACATTTGCATCATATACAGTCACATTAATCATGAGACCACTTGGCTCTGTGATTTTTGGAATTTATGGCGACAAGTTTGGTAGAAAAAAATCTATGATTATTACAATCCTGGGATTTTCTGTTGCAACATTTGCAGTTGGACTGTTACCAACATATGCAGTTGTTGGTGTATTGGCACCAATTCTTTTGATAATGGTTCGTCTAATTCAGGGAATCTTTGCTGGCGGTGAGTGGGGCAGTGGTGCTGTACTGACAATTGAAAGCATCCCAAAACAGAAACGAGGATTGCTGTCTGGGTTTTTGCAAAGCGGGTTCTCATTTGGCTTTCTTTTGGCTGCAATATCGTTTCAAATCATAACTATTATTTTTCCAGGATATCTCTTTGAGGAGTTTGGTTGGCGAATTCTCTTTTTTACAGGCATAATTCCAGGCTTTGTTGCACTTTTTGTAAGACTTAGTATGGATGAATCTCCATTATGGATAAAAAAGAGTAAAGAAGATGGGCTTGAAAAGACCCCTCTGAGAAGCATTGTTTTTGGAATACATCGAAAGGAGTTTTTGCTCTGTGCCGCAATAATGACTGGCCTTGTCTACATGTATCATGGCTCAATTAGTATCTTGCCTACATACCTAGAACAGTTTGGTAATTTTGAAAAAGAACAAATAGCACTAGTTATGATTTATGCAACTGCGTCGTCTTGGGTTGGGATGATTTTTACTGGTTGGTTATCGCAAAAAATCGGGCGAAAAAAATCAATGCTTATTTTTGTATTTGTCTCTATATTGATTTCAATTCCTTTGGCAAGTGCAATATTGGATAATGTCTATGGATTGGTATTGTATGTTATAGTGTTTGCATTTGTCATATCAACTGCATCAGGACCAATCCCTGCATATTTTTCAGAAAGATTTCCAACACAGATACGAAATAGTGCTGCAGGATTTTCATATAATGCTGGATTGATTTTTGGTTCTTGGTCGCCATTAATTGCATTATATCTGATATCTAGTGTTTCAAAACAAATGATACCTGTTGCACTTGGCATCAATATTATAATTGGTGCAATAATTCTAATAATACCAACAATACTCAGCAGAGAAACCCGCGATGTTGATCTCTAATTGTATTTTGTTTTTTGAATTGTGCTAATTTAGAAATCCCATTGTAAAGGTTGGAAGCTGACTTTTGCGGATCAACCTTTGCATAGCCCTGCAGTAAGCAAAGGCCAGCAAACTGATGCCAACATTTGACAATAGGAAATTGTGTCAGCTTTCCAAATACTATTACGTGTTTCTAGCATAAAAATAGATCTTTGATTATTATTTTTAGGAATATATTCAATTATTTTGAGTTTCTTGTCTTTGTTAGGATAACAAACATACAATTTGTAGAATCTCGAGATAAATTACATCATTTTATCATTTGAGATGATCTGATTTTGATTCTAAAAAACAAAAAGGCGTAACCCTTAATTGCAGAACATAGAGAGATTTCCTCTCGTGGTCAGGACGTTAAACGCCTGATTGCCTTTTTCGTTCTGCAGGGTCACGCAGTTTATTCAGTCGAAACACTTATCGACATGGTATGTATAAGAAGTTTAACTATTTAAAAATTAACATGAAAATTTATGATATTGATCTTTATTTAATCTAATTTTTAATATGTTTTCTATTAAAAATTGTAAATAATCACTCTGATGTATTGTATTTACATTTATTTGAAAATTTTATATTTTTCTTGTCAAATGTAATGAATTTATGCCAAATCACTTTAATATCATTCAGTGGTATAATCTCTGGCGAGGAACTGTCATAGCTGGAGGACAGTAAGGAAAAGAAACGAAAAGGGTGGAAGCACTCAAAATTCGTTTTGAATTTCCATTGTTTCCTCGTTGTATTCTTTTTTTGGTCTTTGTGTTCTTTTTTTGAAATACTTATGTCAGTACTAAATTTAGAAAATTTGTGAGCGAGGAAATTGGACAGTGCCCTAAATGTTTTGGAATAATGTTTAGAGAACAAAGCGAATCTATTTCTTGGTTTTGTCCTACTTGTAATTTGAAATTTAAAACAGAATAGAGTCATCTGTGGTATTGCCAGAGGCATTTTGATTTGGCAAACTATAGTTAAAATAGTAATTTGAGAAATAATGCTATGAAGATAACTGAAATAAAAATAGATGATAGTCAAACAGGCTATTATTGGCTCCAAATTTATGTCAAGAACCAAAAAGAAGCATTTTCGTTGAGACAGCAAATCTTTGAAGATCAAGAAATTAGAGAAAGATTACAAAAAGCAGTTAAAGACAATCAACAAATAGCAACTAATTCGTCAGTTCCAATGGAAATTATCATTCATAATATAGTCATAGAAAAACTTCAATCAATCCTTGATGGAACCTAAATTCTAACTCTGTTTTCCTAAATCCTTAAGTTTATACAAAATTTAGAAATTGATATGAGTAAAACATCAAAC
>JABFSW010000207.1 GCA_013140415.1 Nitrosarchaeum sp. | reverse complement strand
TATTAATTGGATGTACTTTACGGATTTCACAACATAATTTTCTATTTTCCACACTCTCATAGAAAAGATTCATTCCTTTTTCTCTGACCATATCTTCAACTTCTTTAGTATCAGGAAACAAAACCTCAATTGTTATGTTGTATTTTTTTCTCACAATATCCATAATGTCATAGGTTTCTTGCGGTAGTCTTCCTGTATCTAATGTAAAGAATCTAAACTTGGGATTAATCTTGAGCATAATATCCATAATTACTGCATCCTCTGCACCAAAACTTGATGCTTTTGCAACTCGTGGGTGAAGATTATCAGAGACCCACTGAAGAGCCTCATTTGTTGTCTTTATTTTTAAATTGAGTTGATCTACTTGTTCTTGGGTAAATTTTTTCACAAATACACTTGAATTGTTTTGTTTTATATTGATTACCCGAATTTTTTTATCCTAAATTATAAACAGGCATATTTCAAAAAAGAAGAGATGGAAGATATTTCTTATGTAGTAGTTTTTCCAACAGTTTTCTCTAAAAATAAAATTCCACAATTAATCATAAATATTAAAAAAATTCTAAAGATTCAAAATCAAGCATACAAATCAATAAAACGTGATGGAGATGTCATTTTAGTAGATGCAAATGATCCTGTGTTTTCATCATCTGCAATCAATTTACTTTTTGGTATTGAAAAAATAGCTATTGCTAGGCAGGTAAAAAATGATTTTCAAAAAGTTGTATCAGAAATTACTACAGTAGGTGGAAACTTGCTCTTAAAGGGAGAAAGATTTCTTGTTAAAGTTGAAGGAACATCAAAAGGATTTTTTACAAAAGACATAGAAATTTCTGCAACATCTAGCATTATAGAAAAAAAAGCTAACATGGGTGCACGTCCTGGAACAGAAGAAAATTTTGATAAATTACTATACACATATCTAACAAAAAATAATGCATATGTTTGTATTTTTTCAGATAAAGGTCAAGGTGGAATACCGTATCAATCTCAAAATAAAAATGCTATATGCAGTGTTTATGATGAGATTTCAGCAGTGTCTTGTTTTGAAACAATAAAACAAGGATTCGATTCAAAAATAATTATCTGCTATAGACAAAAATCAGAATTGATAAATTTAGCTAAAATTATTAATCAAATAATTCCAAGACTAGTAAAACAAAAAGTTGTATTGGAATTTTTTAATGTTAAAATTAATCAAACAGGAACCAGAAACTATCTAATCTTTGTAAATTCCATATTAGAAATTATGCTTCATGAAGCAAAATCAAATAAGATAAGTCATGTATCTCTTGCATTATCTCCACTAATATTTTCTACAAATTTTATTGATTATTCAATGAAACGTGTATTTCAAAAAGATGTATTGCCAATAATGCCATTAAGTGGTGTAGATACCAAACTTTTTGAAGAAGCCAAAGAGATTGGATTGGAAAAACAAATTCCAAAGTTAGAAAAATTATTTATGATTAATTCAAATGAAATACCAAATTTTTCAAACAAAGACATAGATTTTGCGCTAAAATCAAAGAAAAGGGTCACTGTCAAAATAGGACCAAATAATGTGCATGATATTCTTGATTATCTAGAATAAAATCACTGAGAATTTAAACGGCATTTGAGGATTGTAATCTGTGTTAAAAATCGGCGAGTTCATCTATCCGTGGGGAAGTGGCCATTATTCCCGAATGATGAGGCTAAATGCAGTGTTGAGTAATCATATAAAAGAAAAATTTGAAGTTCATTTTTCAAGCAAAGACCATGTTTACCAGAAATTGCTAGAAAAATTTCCCAATAATAAAGATCAAATCCACGAGATATTAATGCCAACCCCAATTGATGGAAAGTTTGGACCAAGTGTTTTATTATCACTGCTAAATTTACTTCTGCCAGTTTCAAAAAATCCTCCTCTTGTAAAACAAGTTACAAGTTACTTGAGACAAGAAAGAAAATTGTATGATGATGAAAAATTTGATCTGGCAATTAATGATGGAGATATGGGTTCAAATATTATAGCAAAAAATCGTCAAATTCCAAGTTTGTTCATAACAAATCAGTTTAGACCAAAATTGTATAAAACAAGATCTTATTTTTATCCAGCAGTGATTTTTGTCTCAAAACAAATTGCAAAAGCTTCTAGAATTCTTGTGGCAGATTGCCCCCCTCCATATACTATGTGTGAATACAATTTAAATTTCACAAAAGATGTAAAAGAAAAGGTAACTTATGTTGGTCATTTTACTAGTGTCAATATTGAGAGAAAATCAACTTCTGATCTTGAAAAACTCATAGAAAATTCAGAGTTTGGGTATTGGATGAGAACTGGAAACAAATCGACTAATGATGGAACAGGTCAAAGATATGAAGAAGTATTTCATCAAAACGAAATGAAAAATGAAAAAAGAATTATCTCTCATGCAAAAAATGAACCAATAATTGATTCTGTTTTGGGAAAAGATGGAAAAAAATACACCATATCTAATGCGTTAGAAAAAAAAATTGATTGGATTCAAATTGATATTGGTTTTCTATCAGAGCAAGAAAAAGAAACTGTATTGAATTTGAGTAAATATGCCGTAGTAAATGGATCTCATACTGTGATGGGTGAAATTCTTGGAGGAAAGGCAAAACCAATAATTGGTATTCCAATTTATGATGAGCACACAAATAACATCAAATGGGCTGAAGAGAAAAATCTTGGAGTATTAGCAGTTAAAACAAAGCAAGTTATTGAGGCTATTTCAAAAATTAAAGACAATTATAATAAATTTGAAGAAAATTTGGTTGATTTTTCCAAGAATTTTGATCCTAATGGAGCAGAAAATACAGCAAAGATAGCAGCAAATATTCTAGAAGAAAAGAAATAATACTTTATTTTGAAATTTCTCGTTATCTGGCACGCGGGATTTCGATGGGCGAACGGACCGCAAGGGATGACGATAAAATCCGCGTGTCAGATTTTAAATCGATCAAATAATAACGTGGGAACGCTTTTATGGAAAAAATTAAGCCAAATTATTAGTGCCTAACTGTC
>JABFSW010000150.1 GCA_013140415.1 Nitrosarchaeum sp. | reverse complement strand
ATATCCCCTTCAACATGCCAAGGAGTCACAATAAAGTCGTCAGCTGACATTCATTTTGACTTAGGTTAAGGTTTAAAAAGTCTTTTTCAGTCTTTCTGCTGATGTCACAAGTCTTTCATGAAATTGAAAAAAAAATCATCACCTCATTAAAAAACAATCCAAAGCAAACTCCTGAAAACCTTGAAAAATCTACTAATCTATCCCCTGATCAAATTCGAAGAGGAATAGAGTGGCTTAAACTAAAAGAATTAGCTATTGTGAATGAATCTCAAACCATTAACATATCTCTTGGGAAAAATGGATTGGAATCTTTTCACAAAGGATTGCCTGAAAGAAGATTACTTGATTTGCTAAAAAATGAATCAAAAAAATTACAAGATCTCCAAAACGAACTTGGTTCCATTTTTGGTCCTGCTATGGGCTTGGCAAGAAAAAATAATTGGGTCGATACATCTGAAGATAAAATCTTTCTAAAAAATTATCCTTCTGAGCTTCCAGGAGAAAAAACTCTAAAACAAATTGGAGAAAATAAAATATCTAAAAATGAACTTGACATAGATGATTTATCTGGTATTTTGAAAAGACCTGATTTTATAATCGAGGATATAATTAAGACAAAAGAAGTATCATTAACAGAAAATGCCAAATCAATTGACATAGCTACTGGTTCATCAAGCGCAATTAATGTTGAATCCAAAGTACCAGATGTATTTGTTGCCAGAACTCATCCTCTTAAAGATACAATTGATGAAATCCGTGAAATCTTTGTTACATTAGGTTTTACAGAAATTATTGGTAGTATGGCTCAACCTAGCTTTTGGAATTTTGATGCATTGTTTACTCCACAAGATCATCCTGCAAGAGAATTACAAGACACATTTTATCTTGATGGATTATCTGCAAAAAAAATTGGAACTTCGGAACAAATTAGAAAAATTTCTGAATCTCACAAAAAAAATTGGCAATATTACTGGGACATTAATGAGGCAAGAAAAATGGTTCTTCGAACACATACAACATGTGTAACTATCAAACATCTTGCAGAAAATAAACCTGATGAGGCTAGAGTGTTCTCACTTGGACGTGTATTTAGAAATGAAAAAGTAAGTTACAAACATCTTGTGGAATTCAATCAGATCGAAGGTGTTGTAGTTGGAAAAAATGCAACTCTACGTGATTTAATGGGAATACAACGAGAATTTTATAGGAGAATTGGAATTACAAAAATAAAATTCTGGCCAACATTTTTCCCTTATACAGAACCATCTCTTCAAACAATGGTGTATAATGATAGATTAGAAAAATGGGTAGAGCTATTTGGTATGGGAATTTTTAGACCTGAAGTAACAAAACCACTTGGAATAACTAAACCTGTTCTAGCTTGGGGTGGAGGTATTGAAAGAATTGCAATGCTAAAGTATGGATTAGATGATGTTAGAGAATTTTACAACAATAATTTGAGCTGGTTGAGGAGTACAACAAAATGCCAGTAGTTGAACTATCTTACTCTAGACTTCAAAAATTACTTGGAAAAGTTTCAAAAAAACAAATTTCCGATTCTCTTCCTTTTCTTGGGTTGGATGTTGAATCTGAAGACAAAGATCTAGTTAGAGTGGAGTATAGTCCCAATAGACCTGATTACTCTACTGATTTAGGAATTGCACTTGGCTTACAGGGTTTGTTTGGAATTAAAACTGGAGCCATAAAATTAAACATCAAAAAATCAAATGATTATGTAATTCATGTAGAACCATCTGTCACTAAAATCAGACCATTTGTAACTGGAATTATTGCAAAAAATGGTAGAATTGATGATACTATAATCAAACAACTGATGGCAATGCAAGAAGACCTTCATTTTGGAATTGGAAGAAAGAGAAAAAAATCTTCTATTGGAATTCATGATTTAGATAAAATCTCTTTCCCATTGAGATACACTACTACTAAAAGAGATCACAAATTTGTGCCATTAAACTCTGATAAGGAACTCACAATATCTGAGATTCTTGATAATACTGATATGGGCCAAGATTATGGAGCAATTCTTGGAAATTCCCCTCAAGTTCCGCTTATTTTAGATTCAAAAAAACAAACTGTATCTTTTCCACCAATAATTAATGCGGCAGTAACTACTGTTACAACAAAAACAAAAAACCTCTTTGTTGAAGTTACTGGGATTAACAAAAATGATGCAGAAGACATGCTTTCTGTTGTTGCAACCATACTTCAGACTGCTGGATTTACTCTAGTGTCCACAAAAATTTCTGGTGCTAAAAATACTTCACCAAAATTAGAACCAAAGAAAATACTGATTAATTCAGTTCTAATCAATCAAATGCTTGGATTGAATCTTACTAATTCTCAGATTATTTCTTCTCTCAAAAAATCAAGACTAGATGCTACTTTAAAAGGAAAAAATATTGTTTGCAGTATTCCTCCATACCGTTTTGATATATTTGGTCAGATGGATTTAGTTGAAGAAGTTACCCTAGGTTATGGAATACAAAATTTAGAGCCTATTTTATCTCCGTCTCAAACTTTAGGGCAAACAAATCCAATATCAATAAAACTAAAATCACTTAGTCTGATAATGATTGGACTTGGATATACTGAAGCACTCAATTCAAGCTTGACAAGTAAAAGAGTTCTCTATGAGATGACAAACAGAGAACCAATTAATATGATCTCAGTATTGGACTCAAAAAGTCAAGAACATACAATTTTGCGAGATTCTATTCTTCCAGGATTATTGGAAAATCTCTCCAGAAATATTCACACATCTTATCCTCAGAAATTATTTGAGACAGGGACTGTTTTTTCTCAAGGAAATCCGATTGATGAAACAACTAGTTTTGCAGGAATCAGTGCACATCAGGATTCAACTTTTACTGAAATTAAATCCATTTTACAATCTGCGTTAAAAACTGGATTTGATCTAGACATTGAAACAAAAACCTTTTCACATCCAATTTTTGAGGAAGGAAGAACAGCTTCGATTTCAGTACACGGTAAGATAATTGGAATTGTGGGAGAAATTAATTCAAAAACAATTGAAAACTACAAGATACGTGTTCCTGTAGTGGGATTTGAAATTTCTCTTTCTGGATTGATATTTGACTGAGTTTTTTGATGATTTTGTATTGAGAATCTCTGTTTGTATTTTTTCTAGTTCTCTTTTCTAATTATGCTCACGGTGCTAACTCCTTTAGAATTTGTGCTTAGTGACTTTGATTCTTTGAGATGTTATAGATCAATGGTTTTTAGCATAGCTAAATCTATACTTAAACGCCCAAGAGCAGGCACACAGACGGATTAGGATGACGCTGATCGTATTGATACCAATGATTTCTAATTCACCCAGGTGTGCTACAAGATGGGCAACCCCGGTTAGAAAACCCAAGGAGGTTTAGGCTAAAATTACCAATGATCTTGCGCGAGTCAGAACCGGGGAACATTTACAAATTTTCAAAAACATAAAACATCCCACATGATATGATCTATGAAAATGGTGAACTATTGGTTAGCCAAACAAGAACCAGACGGACCTAGAGGATACAATTTTGAAACTCTAAAAAAAGATAAAAAAACAGTTTGGGATGGAGTTCATAATAATCTAGCACTAAAACATATGCGAGAAATGAAAGATGGCGATCTTGTTTTATTTTATCACACTGGTGATGAGAGACAAGCAGTTGGTATTATGGAAATAGTTTCAGAACCATATCCTAATCCAAAAGAAGACAATAAACGATTCATTGCAGTTGATGTCAAATATAAAAAATCATTAAAACGACCAGTAACTTTAGATGAGATAAAAAAACAGAAAACATTTCAAAATTGGGAACTTATTCGTATTTCTAGATTATCTGTAATGCCTGTTCCAAAGCATATTTGGGATACTATTATTGATATTTCTCAAAACTAAATTCGGCATAATCGGTTTATTGATATAGTCGATTCATTTAATGAATGCATGGCAACAGCTTATGTTTTAATAAACTGTGAACTAGGTTCTGAAGAGGCTATTATACAGCAACTCAAGGGTCTAGATGGTGTAAAGGAAGTTCATGGTACTTTCGGAGCATATGATATCTTGGCCAAGATTGAGTCTGATACTGTTGAAAAACTTAGAGAAACAATTACTTGGAAAATCAGAAAAATTGAGAAGATTCGATCTACACTAACCCTCATGGGTATAGAAGGCCAATCATAAACACTCTTTTTTCTTATCATGATTTTACATTTTATTTTTGTTGTAAAAGAAGAGGATCGTGAAAAACGTAAACTAGAATTTGACTATGTACAACAAATGGCAAATTTTTACAAAGTTTGGATCAAAGAAAAATTTGGTAGAGATTTTGAAATTAAATGTGATGAATTAATTACAAAACCAAGAAGTCTATTTCAAAAATTAGATACACATACACTCATTAAAGATCATGAGCAAAGAGGAACCCAAATTTATCATTTCTATCTTTGTCATTTTAAACCTCTTTGGACTGACTGTACATGTGAAGGATATCATGCTGAAAACTTTGGTATGGTTTGGTGGCAACCTCCAAAAGATCCTTCAGACACATTGTTTCTTGCAGAAAAAAACTGCACTACTGTTTCCCATGTATTGACACATGAGCTTTTACGAGCATCAGGACACAAAAAATTCATCGGAGATGTTCATGATATCTGGACCAAACATTTCTACGATCAATTACATTTTGAACAATATGGAGCAAACTTTGAAAAAACAGAAGGAAAACCAATGTTTCTTACAATCGACACATCTAACTTAAAATAAATTTTCTCTAAATTGAAATTAACACTTTGTTACTGAATAAATATTATTTTCAAAATTTGCAGTCTTGAAATCAAGCTTATTTTCAGTATCATGTGTTCTGGATTTGCTCAAGTTTTCAAGCTCAACTAAAGCATCGCCTCTAAACCCTACCGAAGAACCATAAATTGCATCACTTAACATAGTTCCGTGATCTCCTTTCTTAATGTCGTCAACCATCTCATAGAATCGTATGGTTTCTTTTTTATTTACAGGGTTTCCAATTGCTTTGTTATGTGCAACTGCAATGTACATTCCATTGTTTTTAACAGCGACAGGAATTTTATGATTTGTTCCACTGGCTCCTGGAATTGTTTCATTTACTAAAACCTCACATTTATGATACATGCTAGAAACATATGCATAGAATCTATACTGTGCATATTTCCCTGCGTTATCTTCTTCACAACCGACAAATACTTTATGTAAAAGTTCTAAAGCCTCATCATTCATACTCTGTAATCTATCGTCTATTCTTCCTCTTTCTAGAAGCTCTGATTTACATTCTTTTGAAATTAATACTAAAATGAAATCTGGCAAATTATAATTTTTTAGAGCAGCAACATATGCACCTGCTTGTGACATTCCAAATTTTGGAAAACCCTTATTGACCATCTAAACACCTTAATTTAGAATATTTGTAACTCCCCAACAATCAATTATAAAGATGCTTTTAGTTTATAATTGTTCAGAAATTAACACGCCTATCATAATGTTTATTGCAATTTTTGAATTGCAAATATTAAATTCCGGTTAAACTAACCGAATGATGTGGAAATAGGTACTACTCCAGAATTAGTAACCCATGTTTACAAAAAATTACAAGAAAATATTCAAAAATACCGAAAAGTAATTGGAAGACCATTAACACTAACTGAAAAAATACTTGCTGGACATTTTGATCAAGTTAGCAACAAAAATCTTGATGGAGGTAAAAACTATGTCTTCCTTATTCCTGATAGAGTAGCATTACAAGACGTAACTGGACAAATGGTGATGTTACAATTTATGCAAGCAGAACTTAAACAAACAGCTTTACCTACAACTGTTCATTGTGATCATCTGATACGAGCACAAGTAGAAGGTGACACCGACATGAAAACTGCACTTGATGAGAATAGTGAGGTTTTCAAGTTCCTGCAATCTGCTGCTGGTAAATATGGCTGTGGTTTTTGGAAACCTGGTGCAGGAATTATTCATCAAGTTGTTCTTGAAAATTATGCATTTCCAGGTGGCTTGATGATTGGCACTGATTCTCATACTCCAAATGCAGGTGGTTTAGGAATGATTGCTGTTGGAGTAGGTGGATTAGACGCAGCAGAAACGATGGCTGGAATGCCTTGGGAATTACTTTATCCAAAAAGAATTGGTGTAAAATTAACCGGGGAACTAACCGGATGGACTGCACCAAAAGATATCATACTCAAAGTAGCTGAAGAATTGACAGTTTCAGGAGGAACAAATTCTGTTATTGAATACTTTGGACCTGGAACAAATACTATTAGTTGTACTGGAAAAGCTACTATTACTAACATGGGCGCAGAAGTAGGCGCAACATGTTCTATATTTCCATATGATCAAAGAATGGAAACTTATCTAAAATCTACAAACAGAGAAAAGATTGCTGAACTTGCAAATCATAATAAAGAATTGCTTGTGGCAGATCCTGAAGTAGAATCTAATCCAGAAAAATTCTTTGATAAAATTATTGAAATCAATCTTTCAACATTAGAACCTCATATTGTTGGCCCTCATACACCTGATCTCGCAAGACCAATATCTGATTTAGCTGATGATGTAAAATCTAATCAATACATTGATTCAATCTCTGTTGCACTGATTGGAAGTTGTACAAATTCATCTTATGAAGATATGTCAAGAGCAGCAAGTTTAGCTGAACAAGCAAAATTAAAAGGCATTAAATCAAAAATTCCTTTACTAATCACACCTGGTTCAGAACAGATCAGAAGTACTATTGAAAGAGATGGACAAATGCATTCACTAAAAGAGATTGGAGCTACGGTATTGGCAAATGCATGTGGTCCATGTATTGGTCAGTGGAAAAGACCTGAATTAGAAAATGATGAAAAAAATACAATTGTAACTAGTTTTAATCGAAATTTTCCAGGTCGTAATGACGGTCACAGAAACACTCTGAATTTTATTGGCAGTCCTGAAATAATCATTGCACTTGCTTTGGGAGGTAAACTTTCATTTAATCCTCTAAAAGATGAGTTGACCGCATCAGATGGAACAAAATTTAAACTTGAACCACCAAAACCTGCACCTGAAGTCCCAAAAAACGGATTTATGATACCTACAGGAATTTTTGTTTCTCCCCCTGAAAATTCAAGCAATATTGAAGTGATAATTGATCCTAATAGTAAAAGACTACAACGTTTAGAACCATTTTCTATGTGGGATGGAAAAGATTTTGAAAATATTCCAATAATGATTAAAGCAAAAGGAAAATGCACTACAGATCATATCTCTCCTGCAGGTGCTTGGTTATCTCTTCGAGGCCATATTGATAACCTCAGTGATAATATGCTCTTGGGTGCTGTTAATGCATTTAATGATGAAATTGGTAAAGGAAAGAATCTCTTAAACGGTCAACTTGAATCTTTTTCAAAAATTGCAAGACAGTATCAAGAAAAAGGAATGAGATGGGTAATCATAGGTGATAATAATTATGGCGAGGGAAGCAGTAGAGAACATGCTGCAATGACTCCTAGATATTTGGGATGTGCTGCTGTTATTACAAAAAGTCTTGCCAGAATACATGAAACAAACTTGAAAAAACAAGGAATTCTAGCATTGACTTTTAGTAATCCCGATGATTACAATAAGATCCAAGAAGATGATCGAATTAGTCTTATTGGTTTGAATAATCTAGAGCCACAAAAATCAGTTAGGTGTATCATTAAACACAAAGATGGAACAAAGGATGAAATTTCTCTTAACCATTCTTATAATAAATCTCAAATAGAGTGGTTCAAAGCTGGTTCTGCACTAAATGTTTTGAGAAATAAATAATATTCTAACGTGGGGCCGACCGGAATCGAACCGGCGACCTACGGGTCACTACAGCTCCAAACTTACATCATCCGTGAGTCAGTTTAGCTTAGTTTACCTTTGGAGCCCTTAGCGGTGATCTATCGTATACACTGTCGCCCTACCAGGCTAGGCTACGACCCCACGAACAAGAATGAATCGGACTAGAATTTTAAGTTATTTTAACCAAGATTTATTTGCGATTAACCTTGTTCTACAACCGTCAAGGTAAATCATGGTAAAACCAATTATTTTAGTAATAGCAGCAATTCCTGCTATCATTGCAATTTTAATTGCTATTCCATTAATTACAAAATCCGATATTCCATATTCTGCATCTAATCCAAATGATATAGTTGAAATTGAATACACAAAACACCAATTGAAAAAAATATCTTTTGGTGTAACAGAAAGAATTGGCGCACAAAAAACTGAAATTTTATTAATACACAATAATGGAGAAATAAAATATACCGTGACTGAAGATGGTTATCCAAAACCAGATGTTAAATCAAATCTGGATGATCCAACACTTCGTAAGTTGAAAGCACTGATTAAAGAAACCGGATTTATCTCAATTCCTTCTGAATCATTTCCTATACGTGATAATGTAACTGATTTTCAAAAATCAAATATCAAAATTACTCTAAATGGAAGAGTTAATCAAATTAGCTGGCCAGAACAAAATGCAACTGATAAATTCATACCTCCAATAATTTCTATGGTGGAATCTCAACTTGATAAAATCACAGAACAAATTAGTGAATAGATACAAATAGGCTCTGATAAAACTCTAAATATGCTTCCACTTTCGGGCGAAAGAACAGATGCAAAAGGAATAATTAAAGACAAATCTGATTCTGGTAATATTTTACGTGGAACGTCTACTTTGAAACGTGGTTTTGCTCACATGCTAAAAAATGGTGTAGTGATGGATGTTACTACAGTAGAACAAGCTCAAATTGCAGAAGACGCAGGAGCTGTATCTGTTATGGTTTTAGATAAACTACCATCTGATGTAAGAAAAGCAGGCGGAGTTGCACGAACTGCAAGTATTAGAATTATTGAAGATATTATGGATTCAGTAACAATCCCAGTAATGGCAAAATGTAGAATTGGTCATGTCTATGAAGCAAAAGTTCTTGAAGAAACTAATGTGGATATGATAGATGAATCAGAAGTTTTGACACCAGCTGATGAAAACCATCACATTTGGAAGTGGGATTTTACAACTCCTTTTGTTAATGGAGCAAGATCATTATCTGAAGCATTACGAAGAATTGAAGAAGGAGCTGCAATGATAAGAACTAAAGGAGAACCTGGTACAGGAAATGTTGCAGAGGCAATTACTCATATTAAAAAAGTAAATGATGAATTAAGATCAATAAAGGCAATTTATGATTCAGGTGATAATCAAGATCTAGTTAGAATGGCAAGAGAGTTCAAAGTATCTTATGATATAGTTGAAGAAACTGCAAAACTCGGAAGATTGCCTGTTGTTAATTTTGCAGCAGGAGGAATTGCAACTCCTGCCGATGCTGCATATCTGATGTCTCTTGGATGTGATGGAATATTTGTAGGATCTGGAATCTTTAATGCAAACGATGCCAAAGAAAGGGCAAGAGCTATTGTATTGGCAACTACTTTCTGGAATGAATCAGAAAAAGTAAAAGAAGCACAAAAAATGATTGATGAAAGACAATCGATGTTGGGATTAGATGTTAAGACTCTAGAATTAAGAATGCAAGAGCGTGGAAGTTCAGCATGAGTCTTACTATTGGAGTTTTAGCAATTCAGGGCGATGTACATGAAAATATTACATCTACTAAGACTGCCTTAAAAGAATTAGGCGTAGAAGGAACAGTTGTAGGTGTTAAAACTGCTGAAGATATTTCCAAACTTGACGGTCTAATTATTCCCGGTGGTGAAAGCACTACAATCGGTCAACTTTCTCTTGTAAACAGTTCTCTTAAGATAATAAAAGAAAAAATTGAACGTGGAATACCTGTCTTAGGAATATGTGCCGGCATGATTATGCTCTCAAAGACAGCCAATGATCGTGTTGTTGGAAAAACAGATCAACCTCTTCTAGATTTACTTGACATTAAACTAGAAAGAAATTCTTTTGGAAGACAAAAAGAATCATTTGAAGCAGATATTTCTATGAATTCTATTAGTATTCCAAAATTTAATGGTGTTTTTATCAGAGCCCCATCTGTTTCTGATGTCGGTTCTGGAGTAGAAGTTTTAGCAAAATTTAATGAAAAAATAGTTGCTGTAAAAAAAGGCAATATTATAGGTGTTGCATTCCATCCTGAATTAACAGAAGATGTTTCTTTACACAAATATTTTGTAAATTTGATTAAGAAATTAAAAAACTAGCCAAATATGAATACAAATTATCAGCAATTCTTTTTAACTCCACTTTGGACGATTTTTTAAAATGAAAACAAATTTTGTCTTAGTTAGTATCTTGATGACTATTTTGATTGGTGGTACTTTTGGATTATTTCTTATTGATGATGCCTTTGCTCAAAATCTCTATGTTAGTAGTGATGATTCTGAAGCTTATAAAAAACAAAAAGAACTAGAACAGAAAAAAGCTGATCGAGAAGCAAAATCAGAAGAGAAACAAAAAGAACTAGAACAGAAAAAAGCTGATCGAGAAGCAAAATCAGAAGAGAAACAAAAAGAACTAGAACAGAAAAAAGCTGAACTTGAGATTAATAGAAAAAACCTTGAAGCAAAACAATTAAAAAAATTAAAAGAATATGAAGAAAAGTTAAAAGAAATTAAAGAAAAATCTCAAAAGAAAGTTGAAAAAAATATAACT
>JABFSW010000032.1 GCA_013140415.1 Nitrosarchaeum sp. | reverse complement strand
AAGTTATAGTCTTATATAGAACAACTAAAATTTAGAATCTGTTGAATCGTACAAACCAGAGCACGATCATTAAAGAAGCAATTAATTCTTATCTTGACAAGGGGGTAACTGACAAACAGGATATCTATACCAAAGTCGTAGATGAACTTGGTGTTCCAAGACCTACCGTTAGAAGGGTCGCAAGAGATTTGAGAACTGAATTACTACAAAAAATCCAGATCTTACAATCAGATATGCCTAAAACATCTACTTCTGAAGACGAGTAAACTAGGCTCTTTTTTTCTTTTTAATATCAATTTTTAATATCAGCATTACTGTTATAAACAATGAATTTTTCAAATAATTTATGGGATATCTTGGAAACCATTTAGCAACAATGGTTACTGGAGTCTTTGCTGCAACACTTACAGGACTGTGGCCATTTTTTATGGATTTTGCACCAATTCTAAATTTTGTATTTATTATGGCTGTACCAATAACCTGGTTCCTTACTTTTACATGTTGGATTTCTCAAAAGAGTACTGATTACATGCATAAATCTAACACACATGTGAGTCATAACGAAAAAAAAAGCTTGAGTAATTTACAAACCACTCAAATTTACACATCAAATGGGAAACAAGTTAGTCACACTGAAATTAAAACGGCACAAAATGAATTATCTGTAGAACTAAACAAACTCAAAGAAACTGTAAAACTAAAGGATAGTGAAATTGAAAGATTAAATCAAGAAATTTCAAATCTGCAAACTCTAGTTCAAATTGAATCATTAAAAACAGAACTTGCTAATCTTAAGATATTGGCCTTTGGAAGTAAAACAAAAAACAAATAGAGTTAATCTTTACAGTGACAACATACTATGCCATGATTATTTTTACAACCTGGGCAGCTTACGGCACCACCGTAATGACATTTACATGAACATAATTCTGTTGGATCTTTCTTCATATTCATTAGTATGACTTCTACGTCATGTTAATATTTGACTCTTATCGTTTTAGCTTCAATGAATTGTAACAAATCTTTTAAACTAAATAAAGAAATTACTAATATGTCTAAAAATATTATGTTTGCAAGTCTTATCGCATCAATATTATTTACTACTGTTATATCTAATGCAAATTCTTTTGCTGAACCATTTGAATCACAAACAGAAATTACTCCAATTAACAATTCCATGGGAATTGAAAAAACAACTCTTCAAATGTATATCTCTAAAGATAATAAACTGCCATGGGGATTTGTTGAAGGAAAGATCTCACATTATGTGGCTGATTATCCTGTAATTATTCAGATTTTTGATAATAATGAAATCATTACAGGAAACAGTGTTGGTGCTGTACACTTTGCACAAACTCCAGTAAATGAAGATGGCTCATATGAATACAAATTTAGAGTTCTTGACTCATATCAAGGACATATAACTAAAATTTTTGATGGCAGTTATACTGTTAAAATCTTTAAGGTAGTATATCTATATCCTAATCTTGATGTAGTTTAGAAGCCATTTTTAAAGTCTCATCTACTAACTCTCTTAATCTTTTCTTGTCATCATCATTTGAGATAGTATTTTCTGAGATTGATTCTGTAGTGAGAAATACTGCTTTAGGATTAGTGACTACTCTGAAATATGATAATAATTGTGTGATTAATGTTTGAACATCCACAAATCCAATATTACCTGCAGCTAAAATTGCCATACCAGCTACTTTACCTTCAGTTTTTTTATAGTTGATATATTCAAACAGATTTTTTAACGCTGAACTAAAAAATGAGTTATAAATTGGAGAACCAATTAACCAAACATCCGCATCCGTGATATCATTAGCTGCATTTTTTGTATGTTCATTATATTCTTCTTCTGGCCCCCTATAGCATTCAATTTGTCCATCTGAAAGATTAATCAATTTAGTATCAGAATTTTTTGATTTTGTATATTCAAAAACATATTTCATTATTACTTGAGTTTTTCCATTTTTTCTGGGACTTCCTGAAATTATTACAACTTTCATAATTCTGACCGTCTATCTTTGTATTTAAATTGCAACAATACTTTTTCAAAAAAGAAAACGGGCTTGGAGGGCTTCGATCCCTCGACCTGTAACTTAGGAGGCTACTGCGCTATCCAAGTTTCGCGTCTAAAATGACTCTGCGCCACAAGCCCAGCAAAAAAAATACTTGTAATTATTTAAGCGTAATCAAGATTAGTTTTGATCATTTCTTGTATTTTATTCCAGCCTGCATTTTCTGTATCTTGCCATTTCTCAAAATATACCACATCCTTAAGATCTAGTCTTGGAAGCCATCCTGCTGTTTCAAGATCTGGCTTTTGTGCAAATTCATCTACATATCCTAAACAAAGATACGCTATTGGAACAACATGTTCTGGTAATTCTAAAACTTCTTTGAGAGTATCATTTGAAAGAATACTCACCCAACCAAGTCCAACTCCCTCTGTTCTTGCGGCAAGCCACAAATTCTGAATAGCGCAACATACACTGTACAATCCTGCTTCAGGAATACTTGATCTGCCAATTACAAATGGACCAAACTTTGAAGGATCATATGTTACACATAGATTGATAGGCGATTCTAAAATTCCTTCGAGTTTAAATGAAAGATATTTTGTTCTCTTTGGCTCTTCAACTAATTTTGATGAGCGATTTTTTTCTTCCTCAAAAGAATCCTTGATCTTCTTTTTTGTAGTGATATCTTTTATCAAAATAAAATTCCATGGCTGAGAAAAACCAACAGATGGTGCATGATGTGCAGCATTTAGAATTCTAGATAAAACATCATCTTTGATAGATCTTGAAGTAAAATGAGATCTGACGTCTCTCCTTGAGTAAATTGCCTTGTAGAGACCTTTTTTTTCCTCATCGGTAAATTCTTCTGACAACTCTTAGACGTCTTTCTTCTTTTTATTCAATCCTTTCTTTTGTTAAACGTTAATAATGCCTGCACCTAATCTTTTACTTCAATGGGCCGGTAGTCTAGCCGGTTAGGATACTGCCCCGACATGGCAGTGATCGTGAGTTCGAATCTCACTCGGCCCACTTTTTTTAACTTAAGTTGA
>JABFSW010000055.1 GCA_013140415.1 Nitrosarchaeum sp. | reverse complement strand
AAATAATTCAATGTAAAAGTAAAGCCATGAAAAATTTGAAAACCATGTTAAAGGCAGATAAGCCTCTTGTCATTCCAGGAGTCTATGATGCAATAGGGGCAAAAATTGCGGAAAAAGTGGGATTTGAAGCCATGTTTCAAACAGGGTATGGGACTTCAGCTACATTATTTGGAATGCCAGATTATGGGTTTATCGGAGCAACAGAAACTCTAGACAATGCAAGAAGAATTTGTCGTGCAGTTTCAGTACCAGTTATAGTTGATTCAGATACAGGTTATGGTAATGCGTTAAGTGTTTGGAAATTAGTTAGAGAATTAGAATCAGCTGGAGCCTCTGGAATTTTTCTAGAAGATCAAAGATGGCCAAAAAGATGTGGGCATATGAAGGGAAAAGAAGTCATAACACAAGAAGAATACACGGAAAAATTAGGTGCTGCAGTAGATGCAAGACAAAGTAAAAATTTCATAATTGTTGCAAGAACTGATGCAAGGGCAACCGAGGGATTGGATGCTGCAATAGAACGTGGGATACAAAATAAAAAAACTGGTGCAGATGCGATATTTATTGAAGCGCCAAGATCATTAGAAGAAATGAAGATAATTGGAAAAGCAATCAATGCACCACTTGTTGCAAACATGATTGAGGGAGGTGCAACTCCAATTAGTTCAGCAGAAACATTACATAAATTAGGATTTAAAATAATTCTATACCCACTTTCAGTATTGTTTGCCAACACTTTTGCAACAATGAATATCTTAAAAGAATTAAAGAAAACAGGAACAACTGCAAAGTTTAAACAAAAAGTTGTAAATTTTGATCAATTCAATGATCTGGTGGAACTGCCCAAGTTCCAAAAATTAGAAAAGAAGTATGGGTTTTCAAAAAGAGAATAAAATAAAAAATTTCAAGTAAAGTACAATTATAGATTGTTTCTCTTTACTTCAATTTCTATTGTTGAAACGTTTCTGGTTCTACCGTCTTGTGACTCTAATGATTCGGAGCCTATTTTTATTTCTCCAATGGAGTATCCAGCATTTTCTGTTTTTCTTGCAATGATTTGAGCTACATCCACAGCACGACCGATGCTTAGACCTCTAGCTTTGATGTAGACGGCAGGTAAGTTTGCCAATTGAATTAGCGTTGATGTTACATATGCCATCAATGGTTTCTTACCAATGAATATGGTGTTTCTGGATTCGTTTGACATAAGAAATTCGGTATTTAACGATAATTTAAAGCTAAAAGAGATTTTTTGATTCTAGAGAAAATTTTATGAAAAATATTGAACCATTATTAACTAGATTTGGTGATTTTAATGAATAACTTGAAAAATATCAAAGAAATTTTAGATTTGGGGACTAGTGAAGAAAAAATCGAAATTCTCGAGTCTCTCTCTTTTACAGATAATATAGAAATCATACAAAAAATAATTTCAAAATTAGATGATGTGGATATTAAAGTAAGAGGAGAAGCATTTAGCTCACTGGTATTAAATGAAAATAAAATTTCAGATTTATTGATAATCAGTTTAAGTTCTCAAAATAAAAACATCAGAGGATATGCAGCTTTGGTATTATCAAATAGAAATGACTCTAGTGCCATACCAGATATTATCAAGCTCACATATGATCAAAGTTCCATGGTAAGATCATGTGCATTAGGAGCATTAGGTCATCTCAAAGCAAAAGAAGCAAAAAAAGTAATTCACAATTGTCTGTTTGATTCTAATTTGGAAGTTAGAAAGAGTGCACTACAAGCAATTATTGATCTTGGATATTCATTAGTAGAAGATGAAATTAAAGAAATTTCTAAGGAAAGAGATTCTGAACTAGATAGACTACTTGGTAATGTAAAGAGAAAAGTGGACCGAAAGGGATTTGAACCCTCGATCTGATGCATGCCATGCACCCATCCTACCGGACTAGACGATCGGCCCAATAATCAGTAAACTGATCGAATAACGTTTTTCAAATTGGTTATTAACGTTTAGCGGTTAAAGAAAAAAATTAGCATGACTTAACACAAGATATTTAACCATAATTAGGATGGATGTAACGTTATGGTAGTAGATAACAAAGCAACTATCACATATGTTCAGTTACTTAAAGAAGATCTTGTAATTATTAGACTAGTACCAAAAGACAGTCCGGTTCCAGAATATCAACCGGGTCAATTCATCACATTAGGATTACCAAATCCTGTAGAAGGTGGAAAAATTGTCAGAAGAGCATATTCAATTGCATCACATTCTGAAAATAGAAAATATATCGAGCTTGTAATTAGATGGGTAAGAAAACCACTGCCAGGTAGATTGACTACACAGTTATTCAATGCAAAAGAAGGTGACGAAATTTTATGGTTAAAACCTACAGGTAGAGCGCTTTTGATAAATGAGACACTTCCAAATGGAGAAAAAGACAATAGACGAATTGTTTGTATTGGTGGAGGAACAGGTCTTGCACCATTTGTAAGTTTTGCACAACACCTACATGATACTGGAGATAAACGAGAGATTATTGTTTTACAGGGCGCAAGTTATGTTGATGAACTAAGTTACAAAGAATTACTGACAGAATTGGAAAATGACAGCATAGCAAGAGGAAAAGATCAATGGAATTTCAAATACAGGGCAGCAATTAGTAGACCACAAGAATGGTTTAACAGATCTTGGGCAGGTCAGGTTGGAAGAGTTGAAACATTTCTTAGACCAAGAGACAATGGAGTTTCGCCATTAGAAGAATTGATTGGTGATGAAATAACTAAAGAAAATACGATATTTTATGTCTGTGGTTGGCAAGGAACAATTGATGGTGTAATGGATTTCTTAAAACCAAAAGGTTTCGTTACAGAACATGACAAGCGTGCAGATGGAAGCTTTGAAGTAAAATACGAATCGTACGGTTAATCAATTTAAAGAAATAAAATCTTCGAATTATTCTTACTTGTGGGGACGTAGGTTAGCTTGGTATACTGCCAGCCTCGGGTGCTGGAGATCATGGGTTCAAGTCCCATCGTCCCCATACTGAGAAAGTCAATCATTGAAATATGACATTTTTTTAGTTAGTATAGTTTGATAACTGCTCTATATCTTGC
>JABFSW010000028.1 GCA_013140415.1 Nitrosarchaeum sp. | reverse complement strand
CAGAGCTAAAAGGGAAGTCAAAGATCCCAAAGAAACTAAACTAAAGAACGGACGTCCTGCTGTAAAAGGCACATGTCCTAAATGTGGAACTAATGTCTTCCGAATAGGAAAGATGTAGATCAACAAAATCCACACGATTTCTCTTTTTCAAAAACCAATATAGGGTACAGTATACACAATTTTTCAGTGACCAAATCCGATTATGAACATCTACTTAAGAGAATTCAGGATAAGTTAGGTGATACTAAAAAAACATCTACTGCTAGATTTGAACTCCCAGTGGTTGATGTGATGTGGGAAGGCCAAAAAACTTTTCTGCGTAATTTCTCAGAGTTTCCAAAAGTTCTTCGTAGAGATCCTGATAAAGTTCTACAATACCTCTCTAAAGAATTTGCAGTTCCCGCTGAGCGCTTAGGTGATAAGGCAATGTTTGTTGGAAGAAGAGCCCCTGATGACTTTACTCGGCTTTTCCAAATTTATGTTAAAGACTATGTGGAGTGTCATACTTGTAAAAGTCCTGATACAAAGATTTTAAAAGAAAATCGAATTTCTTTTTTGATTTGTGAAGCCTGCGGTGCCAAGTCTACTCTAAAAGGTAAATATGCATAATGCAATTCTCAGTTAAAATTACTGAATACCAAAAAAATTTAATGCTGAATATCTGTGATGCAGATCTTCTTGGAAAAAATATATCTCAAAATGAATTAACTGTGACAATAAGTAAGAGCTATTATGGTGATCAAATAATTGAAAAAGATGAAGCTAAAAAATTACTTGAAAATTCGTCGATAATTAATATGGTTGGAAAAAACACCATATCTCTTTCATTAGAACTTGGAATCGGTTCTGAAAATGGAGTAAAAAAAATTTCTGGAGTGCCTTTTTTGATTGTTTTTAAAATGTAATGCATTTAAATTACAAATAAAGAAATGATTATGTTGATTGTATAACAATATCATTTTCTAACAATGCAATAAAGGAAATCTCTTTTATCTAGTATCTACAATAATATTCATTGTCCGATGATATAATGTCCGATGATTTGTTGTATGATGATTTAAGTAGAAAGTTAGAATCAAAAGTTGACAATAAATTAATTTTTAAATCTAAAAGAGGAGGCCTGGAAGATGGATTCAAAAAAGGTAAGGTGATCAATGAAGTTTTAGACAAACCTACTGTAATGACACTTTACAAGATGATCACAGATCATATAATTGCATATGTTAATGGTCCTGTAAGTGCAGGAAAAGAATCTGTTCTTTTCTGGGCTGTTGATGAAAAAAATATTGATGTTGCATTAAAAATTTACTTGATAAGCACTTCAAATTTTAAAAGACGAGAGCAATACATAACAGGAGATCCACGATTTTCAAAATTGAAAAAGGGAACAAAAAATCTTATTTATCTATGGGCAAAAAAAGAGTATAGAAATTTATCGCAGTGCTATAAATGTGGAATTCCAGTTCCAAGACCTCTTTATCTAACAAATAATGTGCTTGCCTTAGACTTTATTGGTGAGAATGGCTCACCTGCAAAGATTCTGCTTGAATCCGAAGTTGATGAAAATGACTATGCTCAAGCAATCTCAATAATTACACGGCTCTATCAAAAAGCTAAGCTGGTTCATGGAGATTATTCTGAATATAATATTTTTAAAACTCCTAAAGGATTGGTTCTTTTTGATCTTGGTTCTGCAGTTGATCTTAGACACCCTAATGCTCAAGAATTTCTCAAAAGAGACATTAATAATATAACTAGATTCTTTTCTAAAAGGGGAATTTCTGTTGAAGATCCAACTAAAATATTTGAGGATATTGTAAGTTGAGTTTTGAAAAAATACTTCGAATCTCAAATGAACGAATAGCTGTACTAATTGGTAAATCTGGAAGTGTAAAATCCAAGATTGAAGAACTCTGTTATGTTACTTTAGATATAGATGGCAAAACTGGTGAAGTTTTTATTAAATCGAATGGTGATGTTGAAAGTATTCAACCTTTCAAAGCTATGGAGATTGTTACCGCAATAGGTAGAGGATTTTCTCCTGAAAATGCAATGAGTTTACTAAAGGGTGAAAATGCATTACACGTGATAGATTTGAGAGAGTTTGCAGGAAAATCAAATGCAAATATTGAAAGGATAAAAGGAAGAATTATAGGAGAAGGTGGTAAGGCAAGAAAAAATATGGAAAATTTAACTGGAACTCATATTTCTGTTTATGGGAAGACTGTTTCAATAATTGGTGATACTAGTAAACTAAGATTGGTTGTTGATGCAATATCGTCAATATCAAATGGTAGCATACATGGTGCAGTTTATAACAAATTAGAAGCAGCAAACAGAAAAAGTAAACAAGAAAAAATGCAATTATGGGAAAACCAAGATGTCTTCTATTAAAGAAAAATTTAATCAAATCTCACCCAGTGAGTTTTTTTATAGAAATAGGGATTTAGCTGGTTTTAGCAATCCTACTAGATCATTATATACAGCAGTAAGAGAATTTGTAGAAAACTCTTTAGATGCATGTGATCAGAAAGGAATTCTTCCAGATGTTCATATGTCAATAAAGGCGGTTGATCCAGAAAAACCAGATCCAAAGCCATACATTCTAACAGTCAAAGATAATGGGCCTGGAATAGAGTCAAAACATGTTCCGTTGGCATTTGGAACTGTACTTTATGGCTCCAAATTTGGATTAAAACAGGCACGAGGTATGTTTGGCCTGGGGGCAACCATGGCAATTCTATATGGTCAGATTACAACAAACAAACCTGTTTTAGTCAAAAGTTCAACTGACGGAAAAATTCAAGACGAATTTGAATTGTTATTAGATATTCAAAAAAATAAACCCGTGATTCTCAAACATACTACCAAAGAAGTAACAAAACAAGGTCTTTCCGTCAGTATTTGTCTAGAAGGTGATTATGCAAAAGCAGGTTCAAAAATTAAAGATTATGTTTACGAAACATCCTTGATTACTCCATACGCAACAATAACTTTTGATGATCCTAAGGGAGAAAAATTCCATTATTCTAAAATTGTAAATGAAATGCCACCTGCGCCCACAATAATTAGACCTCATGCACATGGTATTGATGTTGAAACAATTAGACGAATGATGGTTGAATCTCAATTTGAAATTCCCAACATTGATGATGCCATGGTTGAAAAAGTTAGAAAAGATTTAGGATTGGCAAAAAATAATCTTGCATTCACTGGAATAATGGATAAAGCAAAAAAACGTTGGAAAACTCTTTCTAGACCTATAAGAGTTGTAATCTCTTTGATGTCTTTTCTTAAAATGGATTTTGACAAATTAAATAAAATTCGAATTGATGATATTGATGTACCAAATAAAAAATTGTATTATTGGGATTTTGGTGATTCACAATCTAAATCGGTAGATATGGATCCTGAAAGTCAATACTATAAACAATTGACTGGTACTGTCCAAGGAGAAACACTGACTACATTTTTGACAAAAAGATTTCAAAGAATAGGACCGTCAACCGCTGTTAAATTTGCAGAATTTGCAGGTTTCAAACCAGAAAAACGAATGGGATCTATGACTAATGAAGAATTAGTAAAACTAAGTGATTCACTACAAAAATTTGAAGGTTTTCTTTCACCAGATCCAAGTTGTCTAGCACCACTAGGAGAAGAACCACTTGCAAAAGGAATAAACAAATTCTTTAAACCTGATTTCTGTGAGGTTACTCAACGCCCAGCTTCCGCTTATTCTGGATTTCCATTTATTGTAGAGATGGGTATTGCATATGGTGGTGAAATACGTCCAGGTGGTCCACATGTTTATCGATATGCCAATAGAATTCCATTACTTTATGATGAGGGAAGTGATGTAGTTCTAAAAGTAGTAAATGATACTGATTGGAGTAGGTATAAAGTTAAAGGTGATCCGCCATTTGTTATAGTCACTCATATCTGTTCTACTCGAATACCTTACAAGACAGTTGGAAAAGAAAATGTGGCAGATAGACAAGAAATAGAACGTGAATTAAGATTAGGACTCCAGTTTTTGTCTAGAAAACTTGCAGCGTACATGTCTAAGCGAGGTCAAGCTGAGATGGCAAAAAAGAGAGCAAATCTATATGCAAAATATCTTCCATTAATTGCACAGTTTTGTACAGAGCTTGCTGGAAAGACTAAAGAACCAAATTATAAGAAATTGTTAGAAGAGGAGATAATAGTTGACGACAAACAAAGCTAAAGATCGTAAGCAAAAAGCAAATGAAAAACAGCAGAATATAATAGATGCACTAAAAGATCACGGTGCTAAAGTATACGGCGATTTAGACAATGGTCAATTTCCAAAATTTTCAATTCCTAGCAGATCTGTTAGTAATATCGTCTATGACAAAAAACTTCGACAATATATTTTAGGAAACTCTGCTGCACTTAGAAGTTCAAGAAATTCTTCTCAATTAAGATCATTTACACAATTAATGTGGTTAGCATTTTTTGCCAACCGATTAACACACGAAAAAAAATCATCTACATTAAGAGATGTCTATTATTCATCCCAAGCATTCGCAATTGAATTTGAAGACCAATCTGAGTCTGATAACATTATTGTTGATTTGGAAGCTGTATTATCAAAACCACGTGAAGATTTTCATATATTCCCAGAAGAGAGAAGTTCAATTTTTGGAGATTTGAACATAGAGTATACAATTCCTGGGTATGAAGGTAAAAGGATGAATCTTTCTAATCATCCTGATGGATATGCAATAGGTCCTAGCTTGACTACTGCAGAATTAGTGGATACAAGTGCTGAAATTGTAATTGCTATTGAGAAAGGTGGTCTATTTACAAGATTTGTAGAAGAACAAGTTGATAAAAAATTCAAATCTATTATCATTAATACTGGAGGACAAGCTCCTCGTTCCACTAGAACTCTTTTAAAAAGATTACATGATGAAATGGGATTACCTGTAATTGTTCTCACAGACGGTGATGTGTATGGAGAACATATTGCAATGGTAATAAAATCTGGGTCTGCAAATGCTGCACATCTAAGAGAACTTACAGTTCCTGATGCAAAATGGGTAGGTGTATGGGCTACTGACATTGAAAAATTTAAGCTTCCAACAATTCCTATGACTGAATCTGACATTAAACGATGTTACGATCTACAAAGTGATCCTAGATATCAAGAAGGTATATGGAAAAAAGAATTAGATGTATTTCTTAAAATAAAAAGAAAAGCTGAATTAGAAGCATTTTCAAAATACGGATTGACAAATATTACTGATAAATATCTTCCACAAAAATTAGAACTTGCAAAAAGTCTATAATTATTTTATTCTTAGTGTAAGTACACCGTTTCTATATTTGAAATCAACAATTTTCATTTCATTTGAACCTTCTATTGGAACTTCTTTTGAAAAACCCACAGAACCACGAATATACAAAATGCCGTCAATTAATCTGACTGCTATCTTGTCTTCTGGTCCTGGAACTTCAGCTACAAAGACAAAATCTCCTTCTCCTTTGATAAGATCATAAACCCAATTTTTTGTCTCTTGCTCTCTTGCATTATACACCGGTTTTTGTTCTTTAGTCATTTTCTTTAGAACATGAACCCAATAAAACATTGTAATTGCAGCAGCTCCAATTAGAATAAAACTGACAAATCCTGAACCTGATCTTTGAGTCATTATGTAAATAATCCCAAGAAATAAAATTACCATAATTGGAATTACAAAGTTTAATGACTGTTCATTTGAATATGTTCCCTTATAACTTGCCAAGTAGTTCAATTTGACTTTGACCAAATATAAAGTATCTTTGGTTTTTATTACCATTTTTTTGAAATTCATCTAAATGACTAGTAATAATAAAACTGGTAAATTGACGATGAGAGATATTGTTTTGAAAGGCTCAATTATTGCAGTGATTGTAACTATTCCGTCTATTGTGTCTTTTATGGTCATTTGGATGATTCTTGATGATTTGATACAGGCTGCAATCATTGGCGCTGTAGTTCACTTTATTGCAATGGGGTTTTCACTAAAAATATCAAAGAAATTCTTGGTGAAAAGAGATTCATAATCCTTTATTTGACTAGATTTTATTTTAAAAATGATGGATATTTCAAGAGTTGAAAAAGATCTAATTTCAGAAATAAAATTAGAGCCATTACAAGCAAGAGTCTTTCTTTTAATTACATGTCATGGAAAAATGTCTCCTCTTACAATTGCAGAAAAATTAAAGATTTCACCTGATGATGCTTTGAATACTGCCAAAGCACTTATGACATTGGGTGCTTTCATAGATATTTCTGCAACTGAGTTTGAGGCCATGCATCCTCGATTTACTGCTGTAAACATGTATAGAAAATTATGTGAGCGAGAAAATATTGAATTTAAACGAAATAAAATTGTCGACAATATAGGAGTAATTCTAGAAAAATCATATGATGATGCAAGAACTAAATAATCCTAATGTTTGGTGAACAACATTGAATACTGATAACGAATCATGTAAACATCAACCTGTGTATTTTGGGGTAGTCAACATCAACATAGGTGAGAGAACTATAGGTTCAGTTGATATCTGGCGATGTGGTGCCTGTAAAAAACGATTTTGTGAGGAAAAACAACTTGGAATAGAAGAGTTGGCAGATTTGGTAGGAATGCCAAAAATTGATCCAGATGCAAAATGGGGTGTTACTGTATGTAAATTACAACAAGGAAAATACAAATGGAAATTAGTTAGACTGAAAGAAAATTCTGAAATTAAACATGAGTGTTTAGATGAACAAATTGTTTCTCTTAAAGTAAAAAATTTCAAAGTTGAAGATAATCAACATTGGAGCTTTTTGATAGATGATAATGTTAACAAGGCTGTAGAAATTTAACTTAAATGAATCTCAAAGTTCACATTAATAATGTTCATGGAAGCCAGATGGCAGCAAAAATTACTGGTACTTTTACCATTGATACTCACTCTTTTAGATTTAATGCAATTGCATTTGGACGAATTGGTGGTCAAAATATAGGTGCAAAAATTTCCAAAATTACAGAAAAAGAGCTAGAGAAATTAGGCTATAATATTGATGAAGTGATGATTTCATTACAGTCTAATCTTCTTCAAGGTGATCTTACTTTGCCCGAAGGACTGAAAAGAGAATCTTTTGTTGACGATTAGAATTCAGCTTCTTCTAAAGCCTTTGCACACGAACAACTTCTTGTTTTTGGAATTTGACTAATTAAATCTGTAAGAATTTTCTTAGTTCTTTCTACATTTTTTGATAATGTCTCTAGAACTTCTTTGGCAGTAACTGGTTTTTCTGCCCATACATCGTAATCCGTTACTGTTGAAATTGATGCATAACACATTTGAGCCTCTCTTGCAAGTTGACATTCTGGAACTAGCGTCATTCCAATAATACTTGCCCCTGTGGTTCTGTAAAATTTTGATTCCGCTTTGGTAGAAAACCTTGGACCTTCAATGCAAACATATGTACAATCTTTATGAATATGGATATTTTGTTGCTTTGCAACTTTTAGAATTGATGATTGCAGCTCAGGACAAAATGGGTCTGCTACAGAAATATGGATGACTCTACCATTATCTGAAAATGAACCATTTCTTGATTTGGTGAAATCTAAAAACTGTGTTGGCAATGCAAAATGTCCAGGTTCTATCTCTTCTTTCAAACTTCCAACCGCAGACGGTGCAATTATTCTTGTGATGCCTAATTCTTTGAATGCCCAAATATTGGCTTTATAATTTATTAAGTGTGGTGGAATTGTATGTTTTTTACCATGTCTTGGTAAAAATGCAATTTTTCTTCCTTTGAAAACTCCAACAGTGATTACATCTGATGGTTTTCCAAACGGTGTATCTATTGTAATTTCATTGGCATTTTCAAGTATTCCTGAATCATAAATACCAGTTCCTCCAAAAATTCCAACTTCTACATCTTTTTCCATTAGTATTTGACCAATGATTTACAGTTGTATTGACTGATTCCCTTCATTCCATTTAGTTCAGTTAATTCTATTATGAATGCAAATCCTGTAATTTTTCCGCCTGCTTTTTCTATTAATTTTGCAGATGCTTTTGCTGTTCCTCCTGTTGCAAGTAAATCATCACAAATTAGAATTTTTTGTCCTTCACTGATTATGTCTTTTTGAATTTCAATTGTATCTTGACCATATTCAATTTTATATGATAGTTTAGTAGTCCTACCTGGTAGTTTTCCTGATTTTCTAATCATGATCATTCCTTTATTGTATCTAGTAGCTAGTATACAAGCCAGTAAAAATCCTCTAGATTCTATGCCTGCAAATAAATCTACATCTTTTGGATGGAAGTATTTTGTAAATTCATCTGCAATAAATGATAATGCGGATGGATCTTTCAATATGGGGCTGAAATCTCGAAATAATATTCCTTTTTTAGGGAAATTTGGAAATTCTAATATTTTTTCTTTAAGATTCATATTTTGAATTTAAAATAGGTGGAATAAAATTGTTTGAAGTTATGTTATATCAAAAGTTGTTTCGGCAGTATTTTGTGCATCTTTTACTTTGATGGTATATGTTCCTGGAGATGTATCTTTTGGAATAAACCATGGTTGTTTGATCTCTCCTTTACTAGAAGAAGGAAATGATAATGTTTCTATTACATCACCATTTGATGCTATGATTTCAATTTGTACTGTTTGCATTGCATTTATCACTTTAATGCTGATGCTTTTTCCAAATCCTGGAATTTCTATGCCCTGATTCACAGTAACCACAAGCCCTTCTTCTATGGATGTTATTATCTCGATCTCAATCTCATCAAAATTTGAACCACTTTTTGCATTAATTGCCCATATGCCTGGTTTTGCTTTAGAAGGTATTCTTAGATCTCCGTCTGCAATTTTTCCATTTTTATCTGAAAATGTTTCCTTTGTTTTCCATACGTTTTCATCAGGGTCAATCAATGTAACTGTGAGAAGTGTATTTGGGTTTGCTTCTCCTAAAATTAAAATTGATTCTCCAGGTTGATATTCTAATTTTGTGCTGCTGATTTTAATTTCACCAGAGCCGGTTTGTAATCCAACTGTAAATATTTCAGAACTTTTAGCAGATCCTTTATTGACAACAGCGGTGTATACTCCAGATGAATATCCATTTAGATCTAAACTGTATGTTTTTCTTCCATCTGGTTGTAGTGTGATTGGAATTACGCTGTTGCCATCTGAAAATATTTTTGGTTTATCTGATGGATCAACAATTAACATGCTTAGTTTGTCTGATGGTTTTCCCGTTAATGATATGATTGCAGTTTCTATAGGTTTATAATTTAATTTATCAAATTCCATGTTTATTGGTATTGAAGGAATCTCACCTAATCCCGCAAAAATAAATTCTTTCTTCCCCTCCTGTGTAGCTATTAATGTCCATGTGCCCTCTTTGTCTACGTTTGCTATTGTAGGATATTCAAATTCAACAATTCCTGATTCATCAACTTGAATGATATCTGAAAATTTTTCATCTCCTAGTGGATCTTCTAAAATTATCTCTAGTACTTTGTTTGGTAGTGCAGTACCGTTAAATTTTATTGTCTCTCCAGGATTAAATTTCAAAGCAGTTGGTGTTAAGATAATGACTTTGGATGATTCTAAGATCCAAGACGTTGAAATTTCATCTTTGCCATCGGAAATCATAGCACTATATCTTCCAAATGGTGCATCTATAGGCACTATGATTGGTTCATCTATCTTCCAATCTCCTTTAGAATCTACTTTTGCAGTTCGTGTGTTGATAATTTTTCCATCTGCGTCTTTGATTGATGCAGTGATACCACTGTTAGGTTGAGCTGTACCTGAAACTTCTAAAAAGTCTCCTCTATGCAATATCTCTGGAACTCCTTTGATTGTAAGTTTTATATTTTCAGTAGTTGGTACTCTGCTTTCTACTTCTCCTATTCTTAGACTTATTTTCTTTTCATTTCCTGCTTTGTCTTTAACAGAAAAATCCGCTCTTTCAGCATTTTGATCTTTTGGAATTGTCACAGTACTGATAAAACTACCATCTGCATTTGTCTCAAAAGTTCCAATTTTGTCTGTGTTTATGTAAAAATCAAATTGTTGTAACGCTCCAAAATTATCTCCCGTAATTCTAATTGTTGATCCTGCACTGGGTTTGTCTGGAATTATTCTAAATACTGAATCAGATAAAATTCCATCACTTGAATTTTCTTCTGTTAGTTTTTCATTAGTTATGGGCTTTGGTAATTCTCTTGGGTTAGTTGTTCCCGTTTCTATTAGTTTTTCATTTTTATCCAGTGCTTTCCAATTTATTCCTGGATTTGTTTTATCTGTCTTGACTCCAATTTTTATAGATTCACCTGGTTTGACAGATTCTGAAGATGTGAACATTATTACTCCTTGAGGTGTCTTCTCACCAATCCACCCACTTTCTGTTTTAAATGATTTAAAATTAATATCACTGCCTAACCAAATTCTAAATGAATTTACATCCTCTTTTCCACTGTTTGTAAATTCAATAATGGTCGTTTCTTCAAATGAAAAACTTTTTGCATCAATTGTTTCTGCTGCATATGCATTGATTGGAATAATTATTGCTACTGTTAAACATAACAAGGCTAAGGACAGGAAAACTCCTCCAGTAGAGGACTTGTTCATATGTTCAAGTTGCTTCATCTCTAAATTAAACCTTAAAGGATATTTTACTGCTTTTGTATTTGTTATTAGGGTATTTTTCATTAGCAAACTTCTTTAATATTAAACTCTAGCCCTTTGAAATTTAGCCAAATCTGACTTTGTCATTACATTTTGATATTGTCGTATTCTTTCAGCAATTAATCTGTATAATGATCTAAATTGGTCTTTGGTTT
>JABFSW010000040.1 GCA_013140415.1 Nitrosarchaeum sp. | reverse complement strand
AGTGATTCTAAAGTAGGTAACCTTGGATCATCATACCACGATACCTTTCCTTCTTCTATCAATGGTTTGAGAATTCTCTTAGAAATGGGCATTCCTTTGAATTCGAGCCTGGAAAAGAAATCCTGATATGGTTTTCGCATATTTAATGCATCTAAAATGGCATCAATTAGCTCTTTTCTTAATTCAAATTCCTTAGAACGAAATGCATGAGTAACACCATCACTGCTATCTTCAATTGCTACAGCAAAATCATAACTTGGCCAAACTCGATATTTGTTTCCTAATGTATAGTGTTTCTCATCAATTATCCTAAATAATACTGGATCTCGCATTACTGCATTATCTGCTTTCATATCTCCACGAAATCTTACGATTGCATCTCCCGGTTTAAACTTGTCAAACATTTTCCCCCAACCCTGAATATTTTGTTTAATGTCGTCTCTACTACATTTGCATGCTTTTCTTTCCTTTCTATTGTTGCTTATATCATCTCTCTTACAAGTACAGACGTAAGCTTTTCCAGAGTTGATCAACTCAATTCCTTTTTTATAAAATAACTCCATATCATCTGAAGTACTTTTTATGACATCAAATTTGATCCCTAACCAATCTAATCCCACTTTAATTGCAGCATGATATTCCATTCTTTCAGCTTCAGGATTTGTATCATCCATTCTCAAAATAAATTTGCCACCGTACATCTTTGCATATTCTGCATTAATGATAGCTGCTTTAGCATGTCCTATGTGTGGATATCCATTAGGTTCTGGTGGAAATCTCGTTATGACTTTTCCTTGTTCTGCTCCTTTTAATGGAGGTAATCCTTCTCTTTCCTCAATTTTTTCTTTTGGAATTAAAATTTCTGGAAAATTTTCTTCAATTTCTTTTCTTTGTTCATCAAGTGATGTCTGATTAACTGCAGAAACAATCTCTGCAATATCTCCAACAATCTCTTTTACTCTGGTTCTAAATTCTGGTTTTGTTCCAAGAATTTTTGCTAGTACAACTTTGTCTTGAGTTTTTCCTTCATGATCAAATGCATTTTGCAGAGCTATTTTTCTAATTTCCTTTCTAATTTCTTCATCCAAATTATAGGCTCCTTTTTACTACAAAATCTAAGAGATCTATTAATTCTGTTTTAGCAGAGCCTGAATATTTTGAAAGTGATTCTTTTGCCTTTTCTGCATATTCTAGAGCTTGTTTCCTTACGCTTTCTTCTATACCAAGAGAACGAATTACGCCTACTGCATTTTTGAGGTCATTTTTAGTTGATTTTGGATTACCAAATGACTTGAGAATTATTTTTTTGTCTTTTCCCTTGGCTGATTTTATTGCCATGAGGATGGGAAGTGATTTCTTTCCCTCTCTTAGATCATTTCCAACAGGTTTTTTTGTAATTTTTGGATCACCCATAACTCCAATAAGATCATCTGTAATTTGAAATGCAATTCCCAAATTTCTTCCAAAATTTGATAAATTTGAAATATCTTTTTGATTACTTGTTGCACAAATTGCTCCCATCGAACATGATACATCAAATAATGCTGCAGTTTTTTTTCCAATCATTGTGATGTATTCTTTTTGTGATGGAATTCTTTTCTCCTCCGCCATTTTTACATCTAGTAATTGTCCTTCACAGACATCAACACATGCTTTTGCTAATCTAGAAACCAATTGAATTGTTGCAGCATTAGATAATTTTGAATCTGAAATTGTTTGATATGCCTTTGAAAATAACACATCACCAGCTAGTATTGCAATAGGCATTCCAAATTTTTTATGAACAGTAGGTACGCCATGACGCATTTCATCATTATCCATAATGTCGTCATGAACTAAAGTAAAATTATGTATCATTTCTACTGCACTAGCAGCTGGCATCGCATTTGTTGTATTTCCTCCTAAAATTTGGCAACTTTTGATCACCATGTGTGGTCTGAGTCTTTTTCCACCATGAATAATCAAATGTCCTGCTGCATCATAAAGTATTTTGGGATTTCCTTTCAGTTTGGCATTTAGATATTTATTAACAATTCTTGCATTTTTTTCAATTATTTTTGTTTTCATTTCACTATTCTCCATTTATTATCTGGAAGATGAACTCTTATTGCTTTTTGCAATTCTTTTTGCAATTCTGGATTAATCCATAATGACAAAACATCTTTATGTTTTTTTAACATTGATTTTTCTGCCTTATCTAATAATTCTAATGCAATTAACATCCAAGGACAATATATTTTTGGATTATTTTTTAATTCCAAAAGTAGCTCACTGGCTGAAATCCATTTGATTTTATCTATTTCATCTTCAACTACCTTAAATTGAATTGAATCACTCACTATTCCAATAAGCGTGCCGCAAATTTCATTTTCTGAACCTATGTCTTTGTATGGAACATGATATTCAAATTTGAATAAATAATCTAGTTTACATGTGATGCCTAATTCCTCTGGCATTCTTCTTTCTGCTGATGAAACATACGTTTCAGGTTCTCTTGGATGGCTAGCTACTGTTCCATCCCAATCCCCTGGCCACAGCATTTTTTCTTTAGCTCTTCTTGTTAGAACTAATTTTCCACTTTTATCAAATAGTAACGCTGTAAATGCTCGATGTAGTTTGCCATTTGGTAAATGACACTTCACTTTTTCTTCTGATCCAATTGGATTATCATCTTTATCAACTAAAACAAGATATTCTTCACCCATTTCTTTTTCCTCTGAACACTGTTCCATCAAATTTCCTATTTTTAATCGCTTTCACAATTCTTTCAGGTTTGTTACCATTTACAAAAAATACATCCATACCCATCTTTGAAATATTTGTTGCTTCTTCAACTTTTCTTGTCATGCCTCCTGTGACATCCATATTATTTTTTGAAATAATTGGGTTCTCCCCTTTTAATTCACGAATTAATTTTTTTGATTTTAGATCAGAGTATAAACCGTCTTCATTTAAAGCAAAAATACATAATCTTGGCTTTAGAATTCTTGAAAGATGTGTCATAATTTTATCACCTGATAAAATGTATGTTTTTTTGTGACCATACCAAAGTGCATCTCCAAAAGTAATTGGAATTAATCCTACACCTGCAATTTTTTCAATTTCTTTTACTTTATTT
>JABFSW010000102.1 GCA_013140415.1 Nitrosarchaeum sp. | reverse complement strand
TTTAGTTAGGACTTTAGCAAGTTTAGCAGTTACAGTTTTTTTTCCACTTCCTTGAATTCCAAGCATAATTATTTTGTTTTGTTTACCAGGTTTGACATCAAAATCTGTTTCTTTACCTAATAACTTTGCAAGTTCATCATATAGAATCTTTACAATATGATCTTTTCTTGACAGCCCTGGAGGAGGCGTTTCATTTAATGATCGTTCTTCTAATTGTTTTGTAATTTCAAGAACCAGTCTTACATTGACATCAGATTGTAATAATGCCCTCTGAACATCTTTTGATAGTTCTTTGATAAGTTCTTTATCTATGCCAGAAGATTTTACAATTTTCTTGATTGCATCGCGCAAATTATTCTTTAGACTGTCAAGCATTGTAATTTAGCCTCGCATCCACTATTTCAAACCTTCCTCTATAGCCATCCCAAATTTTTTCTCCTTGAATAATTTTAATTGCATGCGAAAAAAGACTACAATCCACAACAAATGTTTCTGCTTCTCCACCTTCAAAATTTAAATTAAAACCAAATTTTTGAGAGAGCACATAAAGATTATCAATGTCATTTTTTGTAATTATTTTACCAAGCCATGAATCATCTAAGCCACCTGATGAAACACTGGTAATAATGAAAACAAAATTAGAAGATATCAATTCATTCATGTACTCTAGAGGATTACGATTCCATAACGGTGCAATTGATTTGAGATTTAACTTATTACATAAATTTTCAAATTTTTCTTTTTGAAATTGACTTTGGATACCACCATGCACTAACCCTTCTATCTGATATTCATCTATAGCTTGAATCAGAATTTTTTCTAATGAGTTTATTTCATTATCAGGTTCATCTAATTCAGACTTAATTGTCAATTGAGGTATTTGCATTGATTGAGATTGCAGATTGGTCCATTGTAAATTAGGATGATGCAACAAGTGACTTTCATCAGACTTGGGGAAAACACTCAAGAGACATTTTATTTCATGACCTTGTTTTTTTGCCAAGAAAATAGAATAAGTGCTGTCTTTTCTCCCTGAAAAAAGAGCTGCTAGTTTCATCCTGCAAAATAATTTAACAAATATTCAAAGAAATGTATGGATGCTTCATTACTCATAATCCTCATCAAACATCAGACGGCTTTTCCGCTCATCATCAGCACCCATGCTAACTTTGAATATGCATTATTTTAGCTGTGAGTGTTATTTGTATATCCATGTTGTAACGTAAATTATCGGCAAACATGTCCTTGTAACCACTATGTAGAGGTCAAATATATCCCATAATGTAAGATCTAGTACCACATGTGTTGGGATAAATTAGATGTTCATGCATTATTCATTAAATAAAACCTAAATTTTTTAAAAATTGTAAATTCAAACTCGACAATAATTTAATGACTAGAATTTAATAATTTTAGATTTAATTATTCATATACTTCAACTGTCTTTATTCCTTTTTTTGCCATCATTACACCAATAAATGTAGTCAATACCACAACCATTCCAACTATTGGAAACAACATGTCACTTATCACACCAAGATCTTTTCCTGTTTTTAATACAATAAATGAAAACTCGCCAAGCGATGCCATGCTTAGACCTATTGCAAGCGCATATTGTTTACCAGTACCAAATAATCTCACTCCAGTATAGACCCCGACTATTTTACCTAATATTGTCACAGCAGTAATTACTACAACTGGAATCCAAAATGTTCCAATTGCAGACAGATTCATCAAAGCGCCAATAGTTACAAAAAATATTGCAACAAAGACTTCTCTGATAGGTGTGATCAAAGTAGATATGTCATCAGAGAACTTGGATCCTGCAATTATCACACCTGCCAAAAATGCACCTGTTGCCGCAGAAAATCCGAGATTATATGTAAGAAATGATAATCCAAATGCCAATCCCAATGCAAATGTAATGGTAATTTCAAATCGTTCAAGTTTAGCTATGATATTGAACAGTTTTGGGACAAGCAAAATTCCAAGTGTAAGTGTAGCTGCAAAAAATATGCCAATCTTTGCAATTGTCCATATCAATACTGAGAATTCAAAGGAGCCAGTGACTACTCCAGAATGCATTGTGCTAATCATTACTATCGCAATAATGTCTTCAATTACTAGCACACCTGTCAATAACAATCCAGATGTAGTTTCCATACTGCCTCTGTCTTCGAGTACTTTGATGATTACTGCTGTAGAGCTTATTGATAATGCAGCTGCCAAAAACATAGAATCATAAAAGTTCCATCCAAACAATGTACCTATTGCAAAACCGATACCAAGCATCACTAACACTTCAATTACTGCAATTGTAATCCCTACTTTTCCCACTCCACGTAATTTCGATAGTGGAAATGATAGCCCCACACCAAATAACAGTAAAACAATTGCAATATCAGAAAAATTATTTAGCATTTCAATATTTTTGATAAGACCAAACGGTCCAAATGGACCAATCAAAATACCAGCAGCAAGAAAACCAAGAATTAATGGTTGTTTAAGGATATACGCTAAAGCCCCTACTGCGGCACATGCAATAAGCAAAAAAGCTAAATCCCCAAGTAGTTCAATTCCGATGTTCATGAATTCTAAGTACCAATAATTAATTTGGGTTTACAAGTACATTATGAGATGTCAAAATTACTTTGCTGTCAACGTGTATTTTTTCTACTTTTCAGCTTTACCATAATGAAACAATATCCAGATACTACAGCACTGCAAAGAATGTAAGATTTAGAGATGAATTAATAGTTAAAATGGAATACCTGTAATTATTCTAGAATTAATTTTTTATTCTCATAATTTTGGTTCGACCCATTACTTTCCAATATTCAACATTTTGTCCATTTTCAATTGTTCCATTTATTTCAGCATCAACTAAAGTGACATCAATTGTCTCAAAAGTTTCTGAATCCATAATTTGGATAGTTTCACCAATAATGGAGATGATCTGGCCCATTCTCTTGTCTATTAGTGGGATATGCACTTGCATGCTAACAGGTCCGACATGTGGTCTAGATTTACCATCAAATACGCCTACATCTACAATTCTAGCCTTTGCTGCACCATGTTTTCCAGGTTTAGATGTATCATATTCAGTAATCCTACAAGCC
>JABFSW010000086.1 GCA_013140415.1 Nitrosarchaeum sp. | reverse complement strand
GGAATGGGGTCCAAAGTAATAGTAACTGAAATTGATCCTGTAAAGGCATTAGAAGCTCACATGGATGGATTTGAAGTGATGACAATGGCACAGGCCTGCAAAATAGGTGAGATCTTTGTCACTTGTACTGGAATGACCAGTGTAATTAGAAAAGAACACATTTTACAAATGAAAAATGGTGCTATCATGGGAAATGTAGGGCACTTTGATGTTGAAATTGATAGCAAATTTTTGCTAAAAGAATCAAAATCAGTAAAAAGAGTAAGACCAAATCTTGATGAATGCACACTAAAAAATGGTAAACGTGTTTATCTTATTGGTGAGGGAAGATTGGCAAATCTTGTTGCAGCAGAAGGTCATCCTCCTGAAGTAATGGCCCAGTCATTTTCTAATCAAATTTTATCTGTTTTGTATATTCTCAAAAATCATGCAAAGATTGGCAATAAAATTATCAATGTTCCAGAAGAAATTGATAAACAAGTTGCAGTTGATGCGCTAAATGCAATGGATGTAAAAATTGACAAGCTCACACCAGAGCAAGTCAAATATGCACATAGCTGGTAAAACTTCTTAACCCCAATTAGATTCCAAACTAAATAGATGAAAAATAAAGCAATCATTACTAGTGCATTACCTTATGCCAATGGAGAAATACATCTAGGACACGTTGCATCAACGTATCTACCGGCTGATGTCACCACAAGATTTCTGAAATTAAAGGGAGTTGAGGCTTACTATTTCTGCGCATCTGATGATTTTGGCACTCCCATTTTGATACAATCTGAAAAAGAAGGAAAGTCTCCTTCTAATTATGTTGCATATTGGAATAAACGTGATTATGATGATTTTACTGCATTTGGCATTGACTTTGATTTTTTCTACAAAACAAGTTCTCCTGAAAATATTGCCTTTGTTCAAGATGTGTTCAAAAAACTCAACAGTGCAGGTCACATATATGAAAAAGAAATTATCCAGTTTTACTGCAGCAATGACAAAAAATTTCTGCCTGATAGGTATGTCAAAGGCGTTTGTCCTTATTGCAATGCAGCTGATCAATACTCTGATCTTTGTGAAAGTTGTGGACGGGTTCCTGAAGAAATATCTGATCCAAGATGTTCTATTTGCGGGCAAACTCCTACTAAAGAAAAGACAACTCATTTCTTTTTCAAGCTTAAAACTTTTGGCGATTCCTTATCCAAATGGCTAGACGAAAATGATAATCTGCAAAAAGATGTGAAAAAATACGTTCAAAACTGGATAAAGTCCGGCTTGATTGACTGGGATATAACCCGCGATATCTCTTGGGGCGTCTCAGTACCTCTTGAAGCTGCCAAAGACAAGGTATTCTATGGTTGGTTTGATAATCACTTGGCATACATTTCTACTGCAATAAAATTTCTTGATGATAAAGGCATAAACGGAAAAGAGTTTTGGAATTCTGCTGATATTTACCATTTTATTGGCAAGGATATTGTTTACCATCATTATCTATTCTTGCCTGCAATGCGTTTAGGAATAAACAGTGAATACAAGCTTCCTGATTTTATTCCAACTCGAGGTCATCTAACATTACAATCAAAAAAGATTTCAAAAAGCAGAAACTGGTACATTGGGTTGAAACAATTTTTAGAATACTATCCTGCGGATTATTTGAGATATTATTTGGTTGCAATAAATCCATACTCCCAAGACGACTTGAATTTTGATTGGGATGAATTTACAAACAGAATCAATTCTGAATTGATTGGCAATCTTGGAAACTTTGTTAATCGTGCATTGGGATTTACAAAAAAAGCATTTGATGGAGTAATTCCAGAAACTGCAAATTATGATCAAAAAGACATTGAAGCAGAAAGCAAAATAAAAAATCTTTCTGGTGATCTAGGAATACTGATGGAGCAAAATCATCTGGACAGGGCTCTAAAGAGAATAATGGAATTTTCGTCATTTTTCAATCAGTATTTCCAGCACAAAGAACCTTGGAAGAAAGGCCCTGGAACTGCCAACTGTGTATTTTTATCAGTAAATGCTGCTCGTAGCATGGCAATAGCATTATTTCCGTTTCTTCCTGAATCGTCACAAAAGATTTGGATTCAGCTTGGATTTTCTGGCAAAGTCAATGAAAACAACTGGGATTCAATTTCTGATATTGGTGTAAAGTCTGGGCATGTTTTAGGCGATGCGACACCATTGTTTGTCAAAGTAGAAGAAGAAGATATTGCAAAATACAAAAAACAACTAGGCCCATCAGCATGACAAAAATCATTCCAAGAATCTCCACTAGGGGATACTATGATTTGAAACATGGCAAAACAATCAAAAAAAATTCCTATTTTTTATACCCAAAAAAAGACTTTGAGAAATTTATTGACTCCAAAGAACTTGTCATAATGATTCATGGATTGCAAAATGATAATGTAGGAGCTATTGCAAAAGTTATTTTGGCAAAAAACAGACTATCTTATCTTGGTTATCATTTTCCAGTGATAGGATTTAGCTATGATTCCAATACTACTGGTGCTCATTTGCTAAAGCATGTCAAACGTGCACTTTCTACAGGCCAAATAATTGCAAAGAAAAATGGTCGTAATCTTGCACTGTTTCTTGAGGATTTCAAGTCTTCAAGCCCTAAAACTAGGATCCGTCTTTTGGGTCACTCTTTGGGGTCTCAGGTAATTCTAAGCACTGTGGAATACTTGGCAAAAAAGAATCATACTGGAATAATTGAGAGTGCATATTTTTTTGGTGCATCAATTACAAGTGATGTGCCATCTTCAAAAAAATATGGAAAATTACTTGACAAAGTAATTAGAGGTAAGATTGTAAATTATTTCAGCCCAACTGATGAGGTCTTGAATTGGGCAAATAATGAGAAATTTGTTAAAGATCCACTTGGACTAAACGGTGCTGTGGGTAAACCAATTTCAAAATATCATCAAAAATTAGTCAAGCCAAAAAATCATCGATTTGCAAGTTATGCTGTTGTGCTGAATTCATTTCCATAATTTTAAAATTGTAAAATTACAAGAAAAGACTAAAGGATTCATGGCCTTTATTCCTTGGAATTTTGAGCCAAATAATACTTTGATGCAAAAAGAAAACTTGGTGCAATACGGTACTGGAGGAATTCAACTTTTAAAAATTAAGACT
>JABFSW010000003.1 GCA_013140415.1 Nitrosarchaeum sp. | reverse complement strand
TATGTTGTGGTTTAGTTTGAGGTGTGGTATGTTGTGGTTTAGTTTGAGGTGTGGTATGTTGTGGTTTAGTTTGAGGTGTGGTATGTTGTGGTTTAGTTTGAGGTGTGGTATGTTGTGGTTTAGTTTGAGGTGTGGTATGTTGTGGTTTAGTTTGTTGTGGTTTTTCATTACATAGTGTATGATATAATTTGAATGCTTGATCAACAGTTGCATTTCCATGAACAATAGATCTAACAGCTCTGATCATTGCTACTGGATTTTCAGATTGCCAAATATTTCGGCCCATATCAACGCCTACTGCACCACCTTTGATTGAATTGTATGTTAATTGTAATGCATCTAGCTCTGGAATCTTTTTTCCACCTGCAACAATTATTGGAACAGGGCAGGATTGAACAACTTTATCAAAATTATCACAATAATAGGTCTTAACAATATGAGCACCTTGTTCAGCAGCTATTCGGCATGCTAATGAAAGATATCGAGCATCTTTTCCAAGTTCTTTACCAACTGCAGTTACTGCAAGCACTGGAATTCCATATTCTTCTGCCTCATTAACTAATTTTCCAAGATTTACAATAGTTTGATGTTCATATTTGGAGCCAACAAAAATAGACATTGCAAGTGCGCTGGCATTTAGTCTGATTGCATCTTTAATACTAACAGTGATTTCTTCTCGCGATAAATCTTCACCAATAATACTTGAACCACCAGATACTCGTAAAACCATAGGTACGTTAGTAAAAGTTGGAACTGATGTTCTTTGTACACCTCGTGTAAGCATCAAAGAATCACAATATTTCAATAATGGTGCAATTACTCTTTTTGGATTTTCTAATTTTTCAGTGGGGCCTAAAAAATATCCGTGATCAACTGCCAACATTAATGCGCGGTTATTTTGTGGTTTGATAATTTGTGAAAGTCTATTTTTTAATCCCCAGTCCATATCTCTTCGATTTTGAAAGAATAAGAATACCTTTCTTAAGCCTTTCTTATTTTGTAATAATTATTTTCATTGCATGATCACCACTTCTAGCATGATCAAATGCTTTTTGAGAGTCTTGAATATGATATGTATGAGTCACTAATTGTTTAACATCTATTTGAGATAATTCAATCAACCTAAGAGCTTCTTTTGTATCATTATCAGATGCAGCATAACTTGTCACCAATGTGATTTCTTTAGAATATATTTTACTCATATTCAAAATAATTTTTGCATCCTTTGAAGGAACACCAAACATCACAACAGCCCCACCTTTTCGTACCATATCAATTGCATCTTCTAATGCTTTGAGACTGCTTGTAGCAACTATTGCCACATCTACACCTTTTCCTTCTGTATGATCCAAAATTCTTTGTTTTCTGTTCTCATCTAGAGAATTAATAGAATCTGTAATGTGAAATTTTTTTGCAAATTCTAATCTGAAATCATTTACATCAAAACAGAAAATCTTTGAGAATTTTTTATATTGCGCAAGCATTACATGCATCATGCCAGTAGGACCAACACCAAAAATTGCAACCGAATCTCCTTCTTGATAAGAGTATTTTGTCCATGCTCTAATACAACATGCTAAGGGTTCAATCATTGCAGCTTCTTCAAAACTCATAGAATCAGGAATCTTAAGCACTCCTCCATGATCCACATTCCATTTTGGTACAACATATTCTTCAGATAGACCACATGGCGAAAGATTTGTTTCATAATATTTTGGACACATTGTTTCATTGCCATGTTTACACAAGTGACAAGAATAACATGGAACATGATGATGAGTAAATACTCTATCACCTTTTTTAAATGCAGTTACACCAGAGCTAACATCAATAATTACTCCGGCAGGTTCATGACCTAATCGCATAGAAGGTTGTCCATATTCTCCAAATACTTTTTCCAAGTCAGATCCACAGATGCCACATGCATGCATTTGTACCAAAATATCTCCAGAACTTAATATCGGATTTTCTGTTTCGCTAATTGAGATAACAGATGGTTCTTTAACATATGCAGTCTTCATATCAAAACTTTAGAAGATTGAATATAAGTAGATTAAATTATACACCAAGGATCTTTTTGAGCATTAATCTGTAATCAACCTCAGATTTTTCACTTCCCACTGAAGGTAATGCAAAAACCAGGGTGGATTTTGCCGCTCGAAGTGCAGTTAGTTCATCACTAATAGATTCAGTCATATCATCACTTACCAAAATTAATCCAACGTCAGAATCATCAGTTAGTTTCTTAATTTCATCTAATGTTTTTTTAGGTGTATCTGAGATTATTCCATGCACTCCTGCCAATTGGAAGCTTGTAACAAAGGATTTGCTTCCTACAGTGAATATTTTCACAGATCAAAATTTTGTTTATTCTAATTTAACCCTTTTTGGAGGGATAGATCAGGAAAGATTGATTTAGTTTAAGATACCAAAGCAAATTATGGTAAAAATTGACAGTCAAAAAAATGTCTACCTATTTACGCATGGAAGAATGGATCTGCAAGAAAAAGCAGTAAGCATCCTAATCTCAAAAGGATTCTCAAAGGAGAAAATCGTCATGGCATTACCAAGCAAAGTTGGAAATGTTGGCGATTACATGGCAATGCTTTGGATGCCACCTACCCCAGATCACATAAAAATTCAGCACATAACCAAAGTTGAAGAAGTAAAACCAGAAGGAATGATCGGACTTTGGAAAGGTGTTTCAAAAGAAGACATTGAAACTATTCCGTTATAATATAACTAGCTGAATCCAGCACCAAATTCATCACCCTTTTGAAGAGGGTCACCAGAATCTGAATTTTTTAATTTTAAATAAAGCAATGATTCATAGACTAACTTTGTTGTGTCCTCATCATTTAGATTTGAATTAGATTTTGCATGGTCTTTGTATTTTTGTAGTTTCTGGGCATTTTGTTCATCAACAGATAATCCATCTTTTTCCATCATGGTTGCAACTTTTTCAATTAGAGAATTGTATTGATTTTCATCCATAATTATTTTATATTATTTCTAGTTATTAACAAGTTCTAATAATAGAATTTTTATAAATCTGAAATCAACCCTGAAAGAAAATCACCATACTCTTCATCAGAAAATCTAATTGTTTCTATTTTATTTTCTTTTTTAGCCAAATATGCAGATTCTAAATG
>JABFSW010000199.1 GCA_013140415.1 Nitrosarchaeum sp. | reverse complement strand
TTGGATAATCTTGGTGTAATTTGATTTGGTTGGTTTGTTTAGTAAAAATCCTGAAATAAAACAAATTTCTCAAAAAAAGAAAGAACTGCGAAAACTTGTAAAGCAAAAACAGTATGATACAGCTTTGAAAATAGGCTCTGAAATTTTACAAAAAATTCCTGAAGAAAATGATGTTTTGTTTATTGTTGGAGGAATATACTATTTAAAAAACAAATACAAAACTGCTATCTCATATTTTGAAAAATCTCTGGAAATTGCTACTTTTGATATAGAAGTTTTACTCTTAAAAGCAAATTCCCATTATCATCTTGGAGAACATAAACAAGCAATTCAATGCTGCCAAAAAATCCTAGAAATAGATCCAAAAAACAAAGCCGTATCTGAATTATTATTCAAAATAGAATCTTCAAAATAATCTATATTTCTAAACTCATATCAATTCCTTTGACTGAATTAGTTATGCTGCCTACCGAAATAATATCCACACCTGTACTGCCGTATTTTGCAATATTTTTTGAATTAATTCCTCCAGATGCTTCAAGCATTACTTTATCTCGTAATTTCTGATTTTTAAGAACCTGAATTGTTTTTTTAATTTGTTCTGGAGAGAAATTATCCAACATAATTATTGTTGCTCCTTCTTTTGCAGCCAATACTGCATCTGATGTATTTTCAACTTCGACTTCAAATTTTTTATATTTTCTTTTTGCATTTTTTATCAAAGATAACAGCGAATCTGATACTGCAATGTGATTGTCTTTTATCATTACCATTTCATCTAGTTTTAATCGGTGTTTCTTTCCGCCACCAATCTCTACTGCTTCTTTGTCAAAATATCTTAGACCTGGGGCAGTCTTTCTAGTTGCATATAGTCTGGTTTTTTTGTTTGAAATTTTTTTTACCAGCTGGTCTGTCTGAGTTGCAATACCGCTCATTCTTGTGAGCAAATTCAATGCTGTTCTCTCACATGTTAGAATTTTTCCTGCATCTCCTGAAATAGTCATTATGGTTTGATTTGGTTTTACCTTACTGCCGTCTTTTTTTACAACTTTAACATTGCATCCTTTTAATTTGAAAATCTCTTTTGCATATTTTACTCCTGCTACAATGGCTGATTCTCTTGATATTATTCTGGCAGAGATGTTTCTTTTTGGTAAAAGTGCACTTGTAATATCGCCTTTACCTATGTCTTCAGATAAAAATTTCATTAATTGTTTTTTAGCATTAAATGACAACATGATGATATGCTCTAATATGATTTTAAAGATTTAGAAATTTATGTTACTTTGATTGCATACTTGCCTTTTTGTTTTATTCCCAATGTTTTTGAAACCTGAGAATTTGTTGGATCCACAACTAGTACAATTCCAGTCCAATCCGGTGTTAAGTCCGATGATTTACAAACTGGACATACTTTTCCTGTAGTTACAAACTTGCATTTTCTACAAGCCATCTCTCGCGCCATTTAACTTGCCTCTACTTTAGCTTCTTTTGAATCTGCTGAGCCGCCGCCAGATTTTTTGATCTCTTCTGCAATCCAATCATCTGCACCAAGGAATGGTTGTCTGCATGTGATTCCAATTTTTCCCATTGCAGCAGCTTTGCCTAATGACACTGCTGTAATTCTTGCTCTAAGTGTTGAACCAACTTTTAGTGTTCTGCCACTTTGATTAGCTAAAATCATTCCGGATTTTACATCGCTCTTTAGATAGTCATCCATGACTTGTGATAAATGTAGTAATGCATCAGTTGGACCTATTCTTACAAATGCACCAAAGTCTGTAATGTCTACAATTTCTCCTTGAACAATTTCTTGGAGTTTTGGATAAAATGTCAATGCTTCAAATTCAACTTTGTGAAATGTTCCGCCGTCTCCGGCAATCATCTTTCCCATTTCGTCAACTTTGGCATCTAAAATCATAATGATGTATCCTAATTCTGCATTAATCATGCTCTCATACTTGTCTTTGAGAATGTTTGTTGCTGCCTTTTTTATTGATGTTCCAAACATGCTTGGTGGAATTCTAACAACATCAAGTAGGGTAGATATAGAAAACAACTGTGATATTTTCTTGATTTTGAATTTATGAATCTTTGGATAATTCACGCTTGATTTGAGTAATATTTTGTATATTTTGCAAATAACTGTTGTTTTTTAACTGCCTAACCTATGTTTAAATAAAGTAAACTGACTTTTTGACCCAATGGTTGGAGTCGATCAAGTTCTTGAAAAACTAAGTACTGTGATTGATCCTGATTTGAAAAAAGATATTGTATCAATGGGAATGATTAAAGACCTTGAGCTTAATGATGGAAATCTAAAATTTACTTTGGAGCTTACAACTCCTGCATGCCCCTTTAATGTAGAAATTGAAGATGATGTACGAAAAGCAATCGGTGAAATCAAAGAACTCAAAAATTTTGATATGAAAGTAACTGCAAAAGTGATGGAAGGTCGCTCCCTTGATGCAGATTCTGCAATGGCAACTGTCAAAAATATTATCGGTGTTGCAAGTGGCAAAGGTGGGGTAGGAAAATCAACTGTCTCTTTGAACTTGGCTTTGGCTTTATCACAAACTGGAGCCAAAGTTGGTTTACTTGATGCAGATATCTACGGTCCAAGTATTCCTCTAATGCTTGGAATGAAAAGTGCTTACATGGAAGTAGTAGACAACAAACTACAACCTGCAAAATCTCATGGGTTACAAGTAGTATCATTTGGTTTTTTTGCAGAACAATCACATCAAGCAGCAATTTATCGAGGTCCAATTATTTCTGGAATACTAAAACAATTTCTAGTTGATACTAATTGGTCTGACTTGGATTATCTTATAGTAGATCTTCCTCCAGGAACTGGTGATATTCCATTAACACTTGCACAAACAATTCCTATTACTGGAATTTTGGTAGTTACAACTCCCCAAGATGTAGCAAGTAATGTTGCTGTAAAAGCAATTGGAATGTTTGAAAAATTAAATGTCCCCATTCTCGGTGTTATCGAAAACATGAGTCATTTTATCTGTCCTACTTGTAATGAAAAACACTATATCTTTGGTGATGGTGGCGCACAAAAAATTAGTGACCAATTTAAAATTCCATTTCTAGGTGAAATTCCATTAAACTCTGGAATTATGTCTGGTTCTGATTTAGGCAAGCCAATCATGATTACCAATCCTGATTCTCCAAGCGCCAATGCATTTAGAACAAGTGCAAAAAATATTGCCGCACAATGTAGCATTCTTGCTGCAAAAATGCAGGAAGAAATGAAATCTGAAAGTACAAATGAATCAATACCTACAAGCTAAACGATTCCTGTGAAATTACCTGATTTCCTTAGAGACCGATTTAAAACCCCTCTAGGTAATTTGATTCCTGAAAATCAGGTAAACAAATCTAACATACAAAAATATCTATCAAAAAATTCGTATTTAATTACAGTTGGTGATAGAACTACTGAAAAAATGATTGATTTTGGTTTGATTCCTTCATTGCAAATTATTGATAATCAAGAAAAAAGAGTAAGACGTGAACCTCAAAAAAATGACAATACATACACCGAACTTGTCTGCAACAATCCTGCAGCTGAGATAACCCCTCAAAGTATTGATGCAATCAAAAAAGCATTTGTTTCAAAAACACCTGTACGACTTACTGTTGTAGGTGAAGAAGATCTTCTAGTCATTCCTGTATGTATTCATGCTCCTGAAAATTCACTAGTCATGTACGGTCAGCCAAACGAAGGATTAGTTATAGTCAAGATAACTCCAGAAATTAGAAATAAAACACAACGATTACTTGATTTAATGGAATAATCGGGGTATGATGAGACGGTGGCTGTATGATTTGTGATTACACTACAAAATATTCTGACCCTATTAATTCACATACCATCTAATGCTGAATTTTTTCCTACATGATATAATCTTCAATTCCTGATAATGGTATTGGGGGTTTATTACATACTGGAATAGGTTTGAAAATATCTTCATGAAACAAATCAACAGTTTGTATATTGTTGTAGGAGTAATTATCGGGTTTAGCATTGCCTTTGTAGCATTTATGCAATCTCCCAATATTCAAACCAGTGATGCTACTTCATCTGATGTTTTTCCAAAATTTAAAAATCAAAATCCACAAAAACTCTTTTACACTTTAATTGCTCAGGACGCAGAAATTGAAGTCTCCAAAGGCGTAACTGCAAAAGTGTGGACATACAACGGAACAGTTCCATCACCAACTTTGAGATTTACAGAGGGTGACGATGTTACAGTCAAATTTGTAAATAAAACCCCGTATTCTCACACCATTCACTTTCATGGCACTCATGATTCTGTAAACGATGGAGTATTCCCACAAATAATGCCAGGTGAAGAATACACGTATCATTTTGTAGCTCAAGAATCGGGATTGTTCATGTATCACTGTCATGCATTTCCAACTTCTGAGCATGTTAGAATGGGAATGTTTGGAACCATGATAATAGACCCTGCAATACGTCCAATGGACCCTGCACGAGAATATTTCTTTACACTAAGTGAATTTGATCCAAACAATACAATGGAATATTTTACAAAATATTACCCACTTAACGGATACGCCAATCAATACATGGATGATAATCCAATCCAAGTTGTAAAAGGAGAATTAGTTAGATTCTATGTAATTGGAATTGGCACTGTCTTACCTTCACCATTTCATATCCATAGTACAATCGCCAAAGTATATCCTTCAGGAATTTTGTGGAATGAACCATACTATGTTCAAACACACCTAATCGCAAATGGTGACACTGCAATATTTGAGGCAAAATGGGATGAACCTGGAACATACTTTGTTCATGCACATGGAATCCAAGAAGAACGTGGTTCTATGGCTGTAATTGAAGTGCTCGAAGATGATTCATTGCTTTTAGAAAAACAAATTCCAAGTAACAACAAGGGAAGTTATTCCATGATACAATGGCAAGAAGATCTGATAAAATTATTAGAACATCCAGAAATTATCACATATGATAATTTAGGTGAATCAACTATTATTGATGCTAAAAAAATCCAAACAAATAATGTGTCTATTGTAGAAAATTCTTGGAATCCTGACGTTACAGACTCGTATTTTCCAGCATCAATTGAAATCAATTCTGGAACCGCTGTTACATGGACAAACAATGACGCGGTGATTCATACTGTCACTGATACTGCAAAGAAATTTGATTCAGAATTCATACAAGCAGGAGGAACTTGGCAATACACATTTGAAAAATCAGGTCAATATGATTATCTTTGCACATTGCATCCTTGGATGAAAGGCACTGTTAGCGTAACTGAAATGTCTCATTCAATGAATTAACAAAACATCTAGACATACGAAACATAATACACCAATTCTTATACAAGAATTGACATTTCAGAATAAACGTAGATTATATGACAAATTACTGTGAAGTTAGATCCTGAATTAAAATTGCAAATATTAGAAAAAATTGGTATCTACTCAAACCGCTTTTCTATATCTGAGCCTAAAATTCTACTAACTACCAAAGAAGTATTGGACATGCCAAAAGAAATGACTGAAGGCAGAAGAACATCCGCTTACAAGTACTATGGTGTTTCATATTTGCAACATAACTTGGTTTTCATTAATATTCGAAAAATTCCTGATGAAAAGATTTTGGAAAATACTCTAGTTCATGAATTAATCCACATGAGATTTCCATATCTTGCACATGGTAAACGATTCAACAAACTAGTAAGACAAGGACTCCGTGGAAAATCATTTTTGCCATATCAAAAAAGAAAATAAATTTCCCTCATTGATTTATATTTCCAAGCCTCAGGCAAGCCAATTATAGCATGGATATACAACAAATTCTGCCCATTGGGGCTGGCATTGCTTCTTTCATAGTTGCTCTAGGCATAGTTACCTGGATTACAAAACAGCCTTCAGGAACTAAAGAGATGATGGAGATCTCAAATGCTGTCAAAGTTGGGGCTGCGGCATTTCTGAGAAGAGAGATGAAGATTATCATTCCAATAGCAATTACACTTTCAATCATTATTGGGTATTTTATTGGATTTTCAAACGGTTTGGCATTTGCAGTAGGTGCAACACTTTCAGCAGTTGCAGGATTGATTTCATTAAAAATTACTGTCAAGGCAGCAGTAAGGGCTGCTCATCTAAGTGGCAGTGGATTAGGTAAGACATTTGCTATGGCCTTTAGAGGCGGTGCAACTGTTGGATTGGCAGTTCCTGCAATGGCACTCTTGGCAATTACTGGACTTTACATGCTTTATCCTAATCCAATCACAATTGCCGGTGTTGGTATTGGTGCAAGTCTAATTGCATTATTCATAAGAATCGGTGGTGGAATTTTTACAAAGGCTGCAGATATGGGTGCAGACTTGGTAGGAAAAGTAGAAGCCAATATTCCTGAAGATGATCCTAGAAACCCTGCAACAATTGCAGATAATGTTGGCGATAATGTAGGTGATGCTGCAGGAATGGGTTCTGATGTTTACGAATCTTATATTGTTACTATACTAGCTTCCTTACTTATCGCTGCACTTATTGGTGCTCCTGAAATTTTCATGTATCCAATTTTAATTGGAACATCTGGAATGATTGCATCAATTATAGGCATTGTAATAGTTCGTTCTAAAAATATCACTGATGTTATGAAACCGCTGAATGTATCATTTTATGTTTCTGCTACAATTGCAATTATTTTGAATTTTATATTTACATATTATTTCCTTGGACAAACAACAATTGCATATGCGTTATTTGGAACAACCGTGATTGGTGTGATTCTAGTGCCGGTAATTCAAAAGATTACTGACAGATATACAAATTACAAATACAAACCAGTTCAAGATATTGTTGAATCGGCAAAATGGGGATATGCGTCACTTACATTGATGGGAATTATCAAAGGAATGCAATCAACTGGACCATTTATGATTGCGTTAATTATTGCAATTATTGTCTCATTTAGTATTGCTTCAAATGCTGCACCTGAAGGTACAGACCCAATATTGTATGGAATCTTTGGAACTTCATTAACTGCAATGGCTATGCTCAGTCTTGCAGGAATTGTTCTTAGCATTGATGCATTTGGACCAATTGCAGACAATGCAGGTGGAATTGTAGAGATGACTGGAATGGGCGAAGCAAATAGAAAAGTCACTGACGAAATTGATGCTGTAGGAAACACCACCAAAGCTGTAACTAAAGGATTTGCCATTGCCAGCGCTGGATTGGCTGCACTTGCCATGATCCAGGCATTTCAATTTGAAGCCTCACATATTTTTGCAGGAATTTTGGATTTGAATTATAGTTTGACAAATGTAACTGTTATTGTAGGATTATTGGTCGGTGGATTAATTCCATTTATTATTACTGGACAACTTATCAACGGTGTATCTCGTGCTGCAGGAAAAATGGTAGACGAAGTAAGACGACAATTCAAATCTGATTCTGGAATTCTTGCAGGAACATCAAAGCCAGATTATGCAAAATGTGTAGATATTGCAACTGCTGCATCAATTAAAGAACTTTGGAAACCTGCAATCATTGCCATTGTATCTCCTATTATTTTGGGTATTCTCTTAGGACCAACTGCTGTGGCTGGTTTATTGATGGGCGCCGTAGTCACTGGATTACCACTAGCATATCACTTGGCAAACACTGGTGGTGCATGGGATAATGCAAAGAAACTAGTTGAGATGCAAGGAAACAAAGGAACTGAATTACACAAAGTAGCAGTTGTAGGAGATATCATTGGTGATCCTTACAAAGATACAGCAGGCCCTGCATTAAACACTGTAATCAAACTACTAAACACAATTGCAATTGTCTTTGTATCTGCGTTTGTAGCATTACTTGCACTCTAGTCTTCTATTACTAGAGTCAAATCCAATTCATCTATTTGTGTTTGAATCGCTTTTTTCAAAATATTGTTGTGATTTTTACAGAATTTAAAATAATCATCTGCTGTCTGAAAACAACCGCAAATCCATTTTGTTTTTTTGTCTCCTTCCACTGTCCACTTTGAATACTTTTGTTCTGTCATACTTTAAAGAAAATGATTGACCTAAAAAATATAGATCAAAATAATTAAAAAAGAAGATGTTTAAGGACAGCCTTCCATCTTTTGGATGAAATAACCTTGTTCCTTAATTGCCCGTTCAACAGGCTCTGGTGCACCTTGTGAATGACAGAATTGACATTCATTGGTTGTCATTGTTGCATTTGCCTCACCTACTGATTTTAACCACTCTTTGCCATACACTAGGGCTTTATCGTGGTTTTTCTCACCAGTAATTACATCAAAGTGCATGGTATGACCATCTTTGGCTTTGACATAGGTGTCGTATACGTGAATTTCCATAACTCTATTTAAAAAAAGGGGTATTTAATTCAAAGATCCTTGTGAGATGAGTAATTCATTTCAAAGTTATAGAACAAAATATTGTAATAAAGTCCAGATTGAATGAATGTCTCTTTTAGATTCAAACACTAATTTTACGTTTCAATTAAAATTTCTAAAATATCTGATTCAAGCACATATGCTTTGAAATCATTTGATATTCCTGAATAAATTACCCATACAACTGGATTGCTGTACATGAATTTTTTATCTGTGTTTGACGGATATGCCTCAGAATTTGGGTGTGAATGAAAAATACCCACAACTTCCATCTTTTTCTCTTCTGCAGTTTTGTAGCATTTGATTAATTGTTCATTTGAAATTGTAAAATTAACTGGAGATTCGTCTATGTTTTTTGTAAGAAATATCTCTTTTACTATGGTTTTTTGACCGTCTACTATACCAAATAATATGGCACATGACTCATTTGGTTTTTCATTATCTGCATGATCTGAAAGGATTTTTTTTTGAGATTCCGATATGATGATTTTTTGCAAGCCTATTGTATTTCAACAGAACCTGTCATCCAAGGATGAACCATGCAAAAATAGTCTTCTTTTCCTGGAGCATTAAATGTAAACTTGAATGAATCACCTGCAGCAATCATTGAGTCAAATAATCCACTTGCTCCGTCTTGTGGATTGCCTGAAGTTACTGTATGCATTGCACCATCTATGTTTTCCCAAACTACTGTAGTTCCAACTGGAATTTGAATTACTTCAGGATCATAATAGACTTGTCCCATTTGTTGAATTCCTGCCCCTTGTGGAATTGCTACTTTGATATCTTCTTTTGGTTCTTCTATGATTAATGTCGCTATCATCCATGGATGCACTATACACATGTATTCATATTCATTTAATGTTAATTTGCTAGTATCCAGTGTGAATTTCTCACCGGCATTGATCATATTTGAATTAAATGTGTCTCCAAAGTCAACTGAGCTAGTTACAGTGTGCACTGCAGTGTCTGCATTTGTCCATTCTATGATGTGTCCTTTTGGAACATGTGCTACATCTGGCTCATAATCTGGATTTCCCTGTATAGATGAATCTGCTAAAATTGTAATTGCAAATATTGACCCTGCCAATTGTATTTCTTTTTCAGGTACCTCCTCTACTATTGGCTCATTAATCATGTAAGTATCTGGACTGACTAGTCCAAACGCAAACCACACGATAATTCCTGTAGCACTTGCTAGTCCCACAATTACTCCTACTGGTTTAGCATATTGCGGCATCTTCATTGCAAGATATGCTATGATTATTGATGGAAATGCAATTGCCATTAATAATCCGATTAATGTAATTGTATAATTTGATGAATTCATTGTTAATGCAAATGTTCCAAATCCTAATGCAATTGATATTATTACCAGTGTAGTTGCTTTGGCTCTGTTGCTAGTTGAGATGCCTCCATCTAAGATGCCTACTGATAGAAAGATCAGTCCAATAAACATAGTTAGACCTGTCAATGCATGCATTCCATCTACAAATGTATGAGCTATTCCTGCATAAGATATTGTTACACCGGCTAAACCTATAGCTGTTAATCCCATGCCTGGCATCATGAGGTCCCAATTACTCATTCAAGCTAGCTGTTAGGACTGAGATACTTATTCCTTTTGAAAATAACACAGATCATCAACGTCGAATAAATTAAATGGCTTCTGATTTGGATAGAGTAAGATTGGGCTTTAAGGAAATAATGGAAATATCCAAACCACGAATTGTTGTTTTACTAGTGATTACTGCTGTAACCTCAATGTATGCCGCAAACAAACTAGTTCCAGATGCACCACAATTAGATTATTTGGCATATCTACATATCATTATAGCCGGTGCATTGGCTTCTGCTGGTTCGAGTGCTCTGAATCATTACTATGACAAAGACATTGATCCAAAAATGACGAGAACTAGTACTAGACCGATACCTTCTGGTAGAATGAAATCATCGCATGTTTTGATTTATGGATTGGTAGTAAGTTGTGTTTCTGTAATTTATGGATATTTTGCACTAAATGCTGTCTCTGCATTTTTTATTGCGTTGGGAATATTTTCATATGTCATAATATACACAGTGTGGCTTAAACGATTAAACACATCAAATATTGTTATTGGTGGAATTGCTGGCAGTGCTGCATCTTGGGCAGGTTGGTCAGCTGCAACTGGTAGTATGGATCTTTTGGGATTTCTGGTAGGATTTTTAGTATTTGTATGGACTCCATCACACTTTTGGTGTCTTGCAATGAAGATCAAAGATGAATATGCCCAAGCCAATATTCCAATGCTCCCAGTTGTAATTGGAATGCAAAGAACATCAAAATACATTTTGGGAAATACTCTAATTTTACTTCCATACTCTTTGATGCTTTGTGCATTTGGTATGGGAATTGTATATGCTGTAATTGCAGCAGTTTCAGGAGGTCTGATGTTATCGTATCACTACAAACTCACAAAAAATCCTACATCTGAATTTGCATGGAAAGCATACAAAGTAACTGCTCCATATCTTACAATAATTTTTGTTGCAGTTGCATTAGATGCTGCATTTCATTTCCCGCTATTTTAGAATTTTAATTATTTTTCAAAGCCAGGAAAACTAGCTTCATAGTCTTTTTCCATCATCTCTTGATTTTGCTCATCAACTATGTCTATTTCCTCTTTTATTGTGACTATCTCTATTCTACGTGCATCTTTTGTTATCCATGCAACTTTAATCAATCCCAAAATTTCTAGATCTAGTAATAATTTATTGAATTTATCCTCTGTAATGATCATTC
>JABFSW010000205.1 GCA_013140415.1 Nitrosarchaeum sp. | reverse complement strand
TCAATGTGGTCTTTAAATACAGGATTCATAGATTCAGCTATTTCTTTACACTGAGCAAAAGTTTTTCCATTTTTGTATGCACGAACTCGAGTATCACATGTATCCATAATACACAATAAGTAAAATTCTAAATAAACTAGATGTTAAATCAAATACTAGAAATTTACATCAAAAATATGGGAATAAAAACAACAAGAGATTACGTAAAATTTTACATAAATCTAGATATGCAAAATAGTGTTAGTTTTTTGAGTTTTATTAATAATGAGAAAATGGTTTTAAAACACAAGCTAGAAAATATGAAATTAGATAAAAATCCAATTTTAAATGGCATTAGAATTTTAGAGGAATTAGTTGATGAAATAAAAAAAAGTGGAGAGAAGGCAATCTTAGAAAGATATGGTCAATAAGTTAGAAATTTGTAAAATTCACCAAAATAAACAAACAGCCACAAAAAACTAGAAAAAAAATTGTACATTTAAGTAAATGAATTCATCATAAAAATAAATGGTCATAGACGCAGATATTATCAAAACAGAAATTTTACGCGTTTTAAATGAAAGTGGAAAAATACGTGGAAGTGAACTCACTAGCAGAGTTATAAAAAAAGTAGGCAATGAAAAAATGGTTCATAGAGAAATCAGCGCGTTAGTAGAATCTGGAGAGGTAGAAAAAAAAATGTACAGTAAATCACATATCGAATATGAGTTGATCAATATATCAGAATCAGTTAATAATCAACTCAAAAGTGTACATAAAGAAATTGAGATTGTTTTTGAAGAAATAAGAGAGTTTAGCCAAATCATACAACAAAATAATGTAGAATTTCAAGAAAGATTACGGACAACAATACATTTTATTCACATAGTTCAATCTACTGATGGGGTAATGAAACTTTTATCACATTATCCAACATTTAAAAAAGACAAAATGTTTTCACAAATCACGAGAAAAATAGGGGATTGTTGGGAAAACATAATGGAAAGTATTGTTCATCAGCCTGAAGGAGAGTTTCTCAACGAAGTAATAGCAAATTTAAGAATTTCACAAATAGGATCAGAAAGCGTAAACTAGATAGAACAGATCACAATATTATAAAAAAAATTATTGCATGTGTTTTAGTTTATCAACAACAATTTTGAAAATTTCTTCATTATCAAGCAGTATAAATGGTAAATTATTTTCCTCACATGCTTGACCACTTTCAGTATCTCGTGTAACTAAAATCATGCCGTTTTCTTTTGCAAAATTGATTACAGAATAATCAGTACGTAGTTTGTGACCATCAGTACGTAGTTTTTTGACACTGTATGCATCATATCCCATTTTCTGAAGCTTATCATCCCAGCCATCATCCATCTCATCAATTAAAATTTTAATTGGTTTTGACATAAAGTCATCTAATCAAATTTCAATATTAGTGTAAATAATTATATCAAAAAATATGCATACCACACAAATCAGCAGCACTAGTGAGATAAATCATATAATTTTTCACAGAAAGGAACCAATCGATTAGCTAAAACTCCATCAAACCAAGAGAGTTCTTTATCTATGTTATAGCCTTTAAACGATGATTTTGGATAAGAGTTAGATTCAAGAAAAGCAATCTCATTTTCAAATAATTGTTTTATTTGATTCTGCATATCCAAAGTTAGATTATAATTGCAAGTCATCAGGTCAATTTGAACATAATAATTTCCATTACTGAGATTTATTCGTGCCTTGATGAAAGGTTGGTTATTTTGCTGACACTCTCTATAATGTTTATCATATTCAAACATTTTAGAATCTGCGATGAATTTTTTCAGAGACATTTCATACAAATATGAAAAATTAGAACTCAGAGTTAAAGATTAGCCGTAATTTTTTTAATTTTTGTTATTATACGAATTTTTGTGTTAATTGGCATTTCAGGCTCCATAGTAAAATAAACAGTATTTCTTTTAGCATAAGTTACCATCTGGGTTACTTTTTCCCTTTCAACGTGAACATAACGAACCTTTCCAAGTGTTCTATCAAACTCTCGTCTCATTTTTCTTCTCTTAGCAACTTGTTTACAAAAATGCTCTTCTTCTTTTTGAGTTTTCAGTGAGGTTTTTCCACTTTTCATAATTGCTTCTCTAATGTTACCTTTAGTGTCTATAATTGCAGCAAATCTCATTTTTGGATCTAAATTAATCATAGATTCAACAATTTTTAGTAGATCAATTTTTGCTCCCATGATGAGATTGCAAGTAATTTCACTAAATATAATCCATTGAAGTACTTCAAACTTGTATAATATCAGAAATTACAAGAAATTTAATAGCATTTACAAATTCTTGATCTGAAATTAGACCATCTGCCCACCAACGTGCAGTGTTTTTAACCCAATTAGGGATTTGTGCCTCAGATGAATCAGAAGGAACCAAATTAGGAATTAGGATAATTTTTTCTTTGATCATAAATTCTAGCCCTGTTGCAAAATCATCATCAGTAATTTGTTCTTCAATCCACCAGTGAGCATTATTACGAATCCAATTAGGAACACCAACATGTGTTTTTTCTGAATATACAGGCTCGCCAGATATACTAAAAACTGCAAACGATTCAACAGTTCCATATTTCACATGAATTTTCCATGAACCTTGAAGTGAATTTATTTCTGATATGTGAGGGATTGTAAAAGTATCAGAGGCATAATTGACAAAAGAAATTTGTTCACTATTATTTCCAGATGGATCTTCAAACCAATAAGAAATATTATTTTCTATTAACTTACTAGTAATGATTGTGGCATTGATGATTTCTCCAGGCCTATACTGAGATTTATCCAGAAATATGTCAATATCAAATTCAGACAAAGTAGGTTTTGCAAGTGATTCTATCAGTACATCAAAAGTTTTTGTGGCAATATTACCTCCATAATCAAATCTAACAGTATAAGTTCCAATTTCAGATGAGGTGATTCCATCAAAGTGCACTCTATTCAAAGAAGACACAGTAGAGATGGTTTTTGTGTTTACTTTTCCAGACGGTGATGTTATAGTCAAAACACCAGAACTTGCAGATAGATCAGGTATAACGATGTCAATTTCTACAGAGTCTCCAGGATCATAAAGGGCTTTATCGCTTCCCAAAAAAATAGTTTTAGAATTTATGTCATAAACAACAAAAGGAACATCTACTTGA
>JABFSW010000105.1 GCA_013140415.1 Nitrosarchaeum sp. | reverse complement strand
TCCTCCTTGTGTACCAATGCCGGGTGAAAATATATCTAATTTTGTACCTGCTTTTTTATTACAATATTGAATAATTTCTGGAAATGTTGCGCCAACTATAATTCCATCAACTTTAGAGGCAATAGCCCAATCCAAGAACAATTGATAAAGTTGCTGTTTTTTACCCATTTTAATTTCCATATCATAAGATAACTTGGCTTCAGGGGCACTCATATGACACAATGTGATAACACCTTTGTTTTCCTTGTGAGAAGATTTCACCAACTGTTTTAGACTATCTAATCCCATAATGGGATTAGCGATTACTGCATCAAAACCTAAATTCCAAAGATGATCCGTAGTAACTTTGTTTGTATTTCCAATATCATTTAATTTAATGTCAGCAATTGTTTGTAATCCATAATTATGAGCAGTTTTATTGATTCTAGAAATTTCTTTGAAACTCAGAGGTAACAATAAATGAAAATTTAGTTTAATTCCACAGAGATATGGATGCAATGTTTTGATGTTCTGTATGGTTTTTGTCTCTAAATTATTCACAGATGAATCATAGTCATTAGCAAGAATAATTTTGCCATTCTTTTTTGAAATCTGAGCAATTCTAGTTTTGAAGGTGGCCATAATCAACTAGTGGATGTGTTTCTTTTAGTTTTATAATTTTGACATATGAATAGCCATGTTCTGATGGATTTTCTACAAACGAAGGTTCAGCATCATTATTAGTTGTGAATTTTAAGAATGGTTTTTCAGGATCAGAATCAAGCATTACATGACAGAAATAAGAGGTTCCTTCTTCATTAAAATTCATAAAAACTCCAACAAGCCATTTATCAATATGCGGAAATAGAAATAACGGAAATGGTGCTTCTTCAAAACCCCAAGTAAGTTTTGCAAGACTAGATAAATCTTCAAGCTCAATAGGCAGATATCTGTCAGCAGTTCCATTTCCAGGTTTCAATGCATCTGGGAGAGACTTTATTCTTACAATAGGTGAATATAGTTTACTTGCATCGGATGTAGAATTTACAATATCAGACTCTTCTTTTCCACCTTTTATGCCATAACAAATGTAATGACCATTGTGTTCAAATGGTGTATAATACACAATTGGTTTTTCTTTCAATACATCCATTTGAACTGATAAAACTTTCTGACCATTATGTTCATGAAGAAATGATACACGTGGTGCACGTTCAAGAGCACACACTAATCTAGAAAATTCCAGCGTGGAAGAAACTTGAATGTAACGAGGTAATTTATCCACGGTTATTTTTTGTACAATACTAAATTAAACTTACCCAAAATTTTCCAGGCTATTTTCTTCTATCAATGATTTCATTGACAGCAGGTCCTGTTCCAATTATTGTTACAGGCGTGTTTAATTTATCTTCAATATTATTTATGAATGATTGTGCATCTTTAGAAAGTTCTTCAAAAGATGTTTTGCCTGCACAATCTGGAAATATCACGTCTAATTTTGTTATAGAAATTTGAGTTGCGCTGTTGAGCATGATTGCACGCCTAGCTAAATCAAAATCAAAATCAGCTGCGCGTCTCTGTCTACCAGTTACAGTTCCAAATTCAGACCAACCTTTGCTTTCAGCTTCTGCAAGTGTAAGTTCGTTTGCTAATGGCCCAGTACCAACACGTGTAACGTATGATTTGAAGACAACAATTACCTCATCAACTTTTTTGGGTCCGAGTCCAACATCAGCACAAATTCCAGAAGCAGTAACATCTTTTGAAGTTACAAAAGGATATGTTCCATGCCATAAAGATAAAAATGTGCCCTGAGTTCCTTCAACTAGTACATTTTGATTTAGAGAAAGTGCAGAGTTTATTTCAGCAGGAACATCTACAATCAATGAAGATAAAGAATCAATGTCTTTTGCCAATTTTAAAACTCTCATTGCTCTATCTGCATTTGCAGGACCAGTACCAGAACCAGTACTACCAATCTTTTCTTTTAATTCACCCTTAGAATCTCTGGTGAGATGACTTTCTTCAATAATTCCACAGTGTTTATCAATAAATGAACGTCCAGATGCATCAAAATCTTGTATTTCTTTTAATAAAACAGCAGGGTTAATGACAACTCCAGGACCAATCATCACTTTCGCATTTTTATTCAAAAATCCGCTTGGAAGCATTCTGACTTTGTATATTTTATCACCATCTCTAATGGTATGACCTGCATTTGGACCAGCGCCACCACGAACAATAATTTTTGGATTATCTTTCATTGCTAAATATGAGATTATCTTTCCTTTGCCTTCATCTCCAAAAAATCCACCAACAACAACAGTTGAAGTCATATTCTCGAATTTGAATTCCGTTTATTTAAGCTGAAGTGTTGTCAGATGATTTAATATTCAATTAGAAATAGAATTGATCGTTGGCAGAACCAAATTATGCAGGAAATATTATAGTAATCTTGGCAAATCTTCCAGATTTTCTTAGAATACCTGTTTTGAAAAAAAGAATGATGGAATTTTTCTCAATGACAGAAGTAGAGAGAAAAGAAATCATCAATAATGCTCTGGAAGCTGGACCTACAATTCCTTTTCCAAATTTTGCAAAACTTTTCAAAACATGGTTAGAGATCTTAACTACACTATCAGAAGAACAGCGAAATGGGTTATTTTTTGTCTACATCAATGAGATTTCTGAATCTCCACAAAAATTAATTGCATTTAATTTAGATGGAATATTAGAGATTTTCTTAACATTAGATGAAGGAAAAAAAGACATTCTTTCACAAACAATCAAGAAAATAGTTATTGAACTTGATATAGAGCAAAAAAGAAAATTGATGATAGTTATACCAGATAATGCAAAAAAATACTTAAAGTTCTAGGTATCTGGAAGTTTATCGGGTTTTCTATTGTCTTCATTAGTATAGTCCACTATTTCTCCTTCAGGAGAAAGTACGCCTGCAAAGATTTTTTCATGTTTTTTTAATAACTTTCTATGATCTGCCATAGACATATCAAGTCTCATTTCATTCATCACCATTACACGGTATTCTTTCCATTCAGCCCAGCACTTGTTACAAACTGGGTATTTCTCAGCAACCATGTCAAGTTCCTCATTATCAAGGATAGAGTTTTTACATTTTGTACAAATTCGACTCATAGAGGATAGCAAGAATGAACTCCTTTTATCTTTTATTGAATGAAAAAGAGTCGACTTGTATTAAAT
>JABFSW010000084.1 GCA_013140415.1 Nitrosarchaeum sp. | reverse complement strand
GAGTCAATCAATGCCACATCCACAGAGTCAATCAATGCCACATCCACAGAGTCAATCAATGCCACATCCACAGAGTCAATCAATGCCACATCCACAGAGATTTCACCATCTACCATGATAACATCTGATGCACTATTAGATCTGAATTTTGATACAGAAAATACCAATCAAACTAATTCTACAACACTTCAGCTTGATGGAAATGATGACTTTATTACAATTCAAAACAATTCTACTGACGTATTATCTACATTTACAATTTCAGGTTGGATAAAACCAGATTATTCAAGTGGTTCAAATGAATTTACAATAATTAGTAAAGAAAATTCATTTATTTTATCGATGAATAACAATATTGAACCTGAACATATTGCAAAGTTTTCAATATTTGATGGAATTAAATGGACATATGTAGAATCAAACAGCACAATTCAAGAACAGTGGACTCATATCTCTACTACATTTGATGGTAACTACATCAAAATTTACATTAATGGAAAACTTGAGGCAATAACAGAACTTGCAGACACAGTAGCAGTGTCTGTTGATGGAAAACTTGTTGAAACACAAGTAGATACAATATATTCCGATCACGATATTGTGATTGGGGCATATGCTTCTACTAACAATGGCTCACCACAGTTACAGAATAAATTTTCAGGAGAAATTGATGACATATCCCTACATAATTCAATATTTGATGAACAAACATTAAATCAAATATATCAAGAACAATTTGACTATTACTCTTCTCTGGGTGTAGATCTCAGTTTAGAAGAAATAATGCAACAAATTATCCAAGAAAATGCTTTGGCTACAAACTCTACAGATGTAAATCCAACCAACTCTACAGTAACTCAACTAGACCTTGTTCATGAAACAATAGAAATTGGAAAATCAGTAATGTGGACTCAAACCATAGAATTATCCAACAAAACAGATGGAATTACAGTAGAGCTTCCTGAAGATGCAGAAATCACACAAGTTACAACTATGGAACAACAAATCCAAGAGACATTATACAACGCAGAAGATCAATCAAAAATACTTTCAGATAGCATGCAATCTGAACATTCAGAGATGAAATTTAAAGGTATTATGGATAATGCTGACATAAAAGAAAACCAAATCAATAATCTTAGAATAGAAAACTCTACAGATCCAGAGCAGTATGATACACTTGTCGCATACTTAGATGAGATACCAGAACAAATCCAACAAGACAAGCCAACTAAACTACTTGTTGTGAATAATACTGCAGATCAACTTGAGATTAAATTTGAGACACCTGCTCCTTATGTTTTAGAAGAAGAACATTCTACAAATTCATTGTACAACAAAACAGTTACTGTTGCACATGATTCAACATTACACTATACAAATGTCATTTCTTATTCTACAATTCCAGAAGATCTGGTATCTCAGGGAATAACATTTGATCTTTTCTGGAGTATAAATAGTACCAAAATGAACGTAACATCTGATCCAAGATTTGCAGTTCAATTTATTGATACTGATGATAATGGCATAATAGATCAAATGCAATGGATAGTACCTCAAATGTCAGAGCAGGAATTTGAGATTTTGGCTAATATCGTAATAATTAATGTACAAAGCTATCCGGAGGTAGGTGGTACATGGGAGGTAAGATTCACAACAAATGGAACAGCTGATCTTGTAATATCTGCAATAAATGGAACAACATTTGGAGAATCATTACCAGACGATCTAAATCTATTATCTATCAAATGTGGTGAAGATACAATACAACATCAATGGGTAAACGGTTCCATTGTTATCCAAAATTATACCTGTAATGAAACAGGATATGAAACAAGTCAGGTACTAACACCAGGAAAACATCATCTTGAATTTAGATTTGGTAATAGTATTGGGTATGCAAACAATAACGCATTTTTTGTATCTTCATTTTCAGCTAATCTTCCACTGGGAATAACTACTTCTGACAATGGAGATTTCTTAATTACTCATGTAAATTATGATCGTGTAGCTAATGTAACTTCAGGAGGTTCAGAAAACTGGAATTCAACTGGCTCTAGTCTTAGTGGACCTACCGGAATAGCAGTAAACAGCACAGGTTACATCTATGTTGCAGATACAGGAATGGACAGAATTCAGATATTGGATAAATTTGGTGCATTTTCCAGTAACTTTGGTACACAAGGTTCAGGTAATGGTCAATTTCTGACACCTATGGGAATAGCAATTGATAGCTCAGACAACATCTATGTTGCAGATACCGGCAATGATAGAATAACAAAGCATAACAAAGATGGATCATTCATAGAAGCATATGGTACAGGGTTTGGTTCAGGTAACACTCAATTCAGCGGACCTACCGGAATAGCAGTAAACAGCACAAGTTACATCTATGTTGCAGATACCGGCAATGATAGAATTAAGATACTTACTCCATTAGGTGCATTTTCCAGTAACTTTGGTACACAAGGTTCAGGTAATGGTCAATTTCTGACACCTATGGGAATAGCAATTGATAGCTCAGACAACATCTATGTTGCAGATACCGGCAATGATAGAATAACAAAGCATAACAAAGATGGATCATTCATAGAAGCATTTGGTTCTTTTGGTACAGGCGATGCAAATTTTGATGGTCCAACTGGAGTATTTATATTTAATACTGATAATATCTATACCGCAGATACAGGTAATGATAAAATTAAAAAACATGATCCTGGAATTAGATCACTATCAGAATCACTATCCCTCTCTGACGTAGTTAGTGTTGTTAAATCTGGATCCATCTCACTAACAGAATCATTGCCACTAGATGCTACAGCCACTACTGCTGGAGCTATATCCATCTCACTAACAGAATCACTACCGCTAGATTCCACAGCAACCACCATTAACGCCAAGTCTGTCTCACTAACAGAATCACTACCATTAGTTGCTACAGCCACTACTGCTGGAGCTATATCCATCTCACTAACAGAATCACTACCATTAGTTGCTACAGCCACTACTGCTGGAGCTATATCCATCTCACTAACAGAATCACTACCGCTAGATTCCACAGCAACCACCATTAACGCCAGATCCATCTCACTAACAGAATCACTACCGCTAGATTCCACTGCAACCACCATTAACGCCAGATCCATCTCACTAACAGAATCACTACCGCTAGATTCCACAGCAACCACCATTAACTCCAAGTCCATC
>JABFSW010000026.1 GCA_013140415.1 Nitrosarchaeum sp. | reverse complement strand
TGTGTTCGGATATCAGTTTTTGATGAAACACCAGTTGTTGTACCAGCTTTTACAACATCAGAATATGCAATGTTAATTCCAGATTCATCAATTAGTCTTTGATTGACAAAAAACTTGACATCTTCAGATATTGGTCGCAATGTCGCTATTACATTTGCATCAAATTGATTTAGTTGGTTTGCCATTGTATACTCCATAGTACCAGCAAATATTGCAGAATTTAGTGCAGTCTCTTGTAATTCAAATCTATAGATTCCATTTGTTACGTCTTTATTGTTTTTATTTCCAAATGAAAATAGATCAAACACTATTGGTTGTGTATCTATTTCACTCGAGATAGAACCTTGTGCTACTGAGTTATTTGATGTATCAAAGTTGATCACAAGAAATACAGTTCCAGACTTTGCTGCAATTAGATTTACTGCTGCATTTGGCATCTGAACAAATCCTTGTGCTCCAGTCATATTACTAGAACTAATTAGAGTGATGGGAGTTACATCAGTCAATCCAAAATATAGAGAAATTGTTGTGTCTGTGTAATCTGTGATTCCAAGCTGGTTTTGCATAGATCTAAGATCATAATTTATCCAGTTAGATCCTTGATCACCTGAGCTTATTTGTATCAAGAGTTTTTGAAGATCAACTGCAGACAATCCTGTATTTAATGAGACTTTTTCAAAACTCTGATTTACTATTCCAGTCGATGGTCGTGTGTCAAAAATTAATCTGTCAGAGTTAGTATCTGGAACAGATGATGTGATTGAAGTTCCTCCAGTTAAGGCATCTGTTGATAAGGCATAGATTTTGACACTACCGGCATTTTGGAGTGTTGCTGGAGTTCCTATAGTCAATGAGGGAATTAATGCTGAACTTCTAAACACATCTAGGTGGTCCCTTCCCCCAGGGTTGATGTTCTGATCAGGATCATTGATAGTAATTGGTATTTTTTGTCCAGATACATGTTGAGGTGTACCTGACGAGATACTTGCATCACTTAATCCAGATACGATAGATAATGATTGAAGATTGTACTCTATGCTGGCTGATTGTCCACGGGGGGCGTTGGATAGAATCTGGACATTAGATAAATCAGAAAAATCAAAGTTTTCAAATATGCCAGTGTTTGGCTGAGATTCCACAAATGTTATGATTTGTGTAAAGGTAGTGGTTCCATCAGTAGCAGTAGCAGTTTGATATCCATTTGCTTGTAGTTGCGCAACTGTGCCAAGATTCATAGATAATTTTCCATTTTTCTCAAATCCAAGACTAGATAATTTAGATATTATATTTGTGAGATCAACACCACCGTTCGCTGCACTTGTACCACTTTCTGTAAATGCTCCATAAAATACTGTTTGTGGAATTCCAATGTTAAATGTCCAGGAATCTCGCGAAGTTGGATCTTGGTTTAGCTGCATATCTGTGATAGTTGCAAAGACTTGAGAATTTGGAGGATAGTTTGCTCTATCTAATGTTGTGGAAATATTTGGAATGTCATCATATTGTAAGGTAACAGCCTGTATTCCACCTCCAGAATTGTATTGAACTATGACATTACCACCAGTTGAGAAATCATATAGTTGGATTAATGGCCAGGCATCTGAATCTAGCCCAATTTGTCCAGAAGGGATATTAGAATTAGTGTTAATTGATTTTGCAGATCTTACAACATTATTGAGATTGGTAGAACTTGTTGGGGTTCCAGTACATGGATTAAATGAAGCATCACCGTTTGTAAAACCAGATAAACCATTATTTCTTGGAACAGCAAAGCCATCAGTTTCAGAAAGAGAGATTCCAAAAACAGAGGATGCGGTATCTCTACTACAAAAAACACCAAAGTCTAAACCTTTACCAGATGTAGCAGATTGCGTAGAATCTGCTATTTTTGCCTTGTCGACATTTGCAAAATATGCATACCAATTACCATCAGTAGATTGAATCATTCGTAAAGATTTACCATTAAGCGTAACATCAGGTTCACCTTTTCCTTCATCTGTGTCTTGAAGATTTGAATCGCGGATTACAACTTCAACTACCATAGAGCCAGAAAAATGATTGTTAAATCGAGAATTTTCAGCCGAAACAAACAGATTTGGGTTACTGGCAGCTTCCGCCTGTATAATCGGGATTAAGAGTATACAAGAGACAATTGTAAGTAAAATGATTGATTTTCTGCGTAACACAACAAAAAATATCGCTTATCACAAATAATCTTGTCGCATGAATTATCTTCAGAATACTTGTAATACATGAGAGTAATTACTAAAACAGATAGAAATGTTCGTTCAGAGAACAAAGGTTTTACAGATTTCACTACTAGCCATATTTTCTGCATTTATTGTGGAATTAGTTTTTGGTTTAATTTCTAACAGTTTAGGTCTAATTACAGATAGTGTTCATGCGTTGCTAGATAGTGTTGTTACAGCAATACTGCTTTTAGCAGCCAGAATGGCAACCAAACCTCCAGATGAAAAACACACCTATGGTCATGGAAAAATAGAATCACTTGGAGGAATGATTGGTGGAATTGCAATTTTTCTAATAGCTGGATTTTTCATTTATGAATCAATTCAGAGATTACAAAGTCCTCTACCTAGTACATTGCCAGGGATTTTTGCAATTATTGGTGGACTATACACAATAGGAATAGATATTTTTAGAATAGTTCTTCTTCGAAAATCAATTAAAAAAATTGGAGGTACAACTCTCAAAGCTGATTTTTATCATGCATTTATGGATCTTGGTTCAACAATAGTTGCAATTGTAGGAATTGTGTTAGTATCATATGGATTTTATAATGGAGATTTTGTTGCAGCATTAATTCTAGGAGTGGTTTTAGGAATTCTTAGTTTGAAATTAATTCACAAAACAGCACTAGAGCTTACAGATATCATATCACCAGAACTTGTAAAAAAAGTAAAAGAAATTGTTGTAAATACAGAAGGGGTGATAGAAGTTGAAGCAATTCTAATGAGAAGATCAGGGGATACAATATTTGCAGATGTTACAATATCATTAAGAGGAGATACCAGTTTTGATAGAGCACATGAAATTAGCAGTAGGGTTGAAAACAATATTAAAAACAAAATATCAAATGCAGCAATCACCATTCATTTTGAACCAGATTGGAAGAATGTACCCCTAGATGCAAAGATTAACGATATTGCAAAAAGTGTAGACGGGGTCAAGTGAGTTCACAATATAATAT
>JABFSW010000023.1 GCA_013140415.1 Nitrosarchaeum sp. | reverse complement strand
GCGCACTAAATTCTGTCATTGAAGTTACATGGAAAAAAGGTCAAAATGCAAAAATTCTTGAATCATCTGAAGAAATCATTAATGCAGAAGAAGATGGAAGAGTTGAATTTAATAAAACTGGCATAGTGATCAATGCTCCTCAAATAATCTGGCCTGATGGACAAATGTTAGTGAGAGATGATAAAGAAATCACAGATGATTTGACATTTGCTGGAGGTCAAATCACTGAAATTAACAAAGATGAGATGACAGTAACATTTGTTGCTCATCGTGGATGGGGGCCAGATGGAAAAACAATCTACTACATAGTAACTGATGCAACACCTTCTGGCCCAGCTGAAATGATGGGCGTTCCATTTTCACCCAGATCAGAAAATCTAATTACAAATTCCTCAGTAGTTGATCTATTTCAATTCCAAAATGGGATTAAAGGTTCAGGATCTCTGGGATTTCAAGCAGGAATAGCTACAGTAACCCCTGGTTCTGAAAATTATAGTCCTATGTGGCGTATCTCTATTATCGAATGGAATAATCCAGAAAATGCAAAAATTCTTGAAACAATATCTGATATCAAGTCATTCAAAGCAAATGACCTAATTTCAGTCAGTTTAGCCCGTCCCATGAATAGTCATCACATAGTTAATAGTCCCTTCATAGATCCATTCCAATAAAAAATAAATCACTAAACGGATAAATTACTTGAAAGAAAATTTATTGTAAAATTGACTGGTAAACTCTACATTGTTGGTGTTGGTCCTGGACATCATGATCACATGACATTCAGAGCTAAAGAAGTAATTGAAGAAAGTGATACAATCGTAGGATACGAAACTTATGTCAATTTAGTACAGGATCTTATTGAAGGTAAAACAGTTCATCGTTACGCAATGACACAAGAAGTTGAACGTGCTCATCAATGTATTGATCTAGCAAAATCTGGAAAAATAGTCTCGCTTGTTTCAAGTGGTGATCCTGGAATTTATGGAATGGCAGGATTAATCTATGAAACACTTGCAGCATCAAATTGGAATCCTAAAGACGGTTTACAAGTTGAAATAGTTCCAGGTGTTTCTGCTTTAAACTCATGTGCATCAATAATTGGTTCACCATTAATGACAGATTTTGCAGTTGTAAGTATGAGCGATTTATTAGTTCCATGGGAAATAATAACAAAAAGAGTTGAAGCTGCGGCACAAGGAGATTTTGTAATGGTGATATATAATCCAGCAAGCAAAAAAAGAATACATCAACTGATAGATACAAGAAAAATTCTTTTAAAATATAGAAAACCTACAACCCCTGTGGCAATAATTAAAGGTGCATTCAGAGATTCACAAACAATTGTTATGACAGATTTAGAAAATCTTCCAAATCATTCTGATCAATTAGGAATGATCAGTACAGTAATTATTGGAAACTCATCGACTTATACTTACAAAGATTTAATGATCAATCCTAGAGGTTACAAATCAAAATATAATTTAGAAGAACAGACAAATCCAAATCTTAAAGTCTAATGACTTTTCTTAATTGCTTCAAACAATTCTTCGCTTAAATTCAACTTTTCACGAATTGGTGAAATCACCTTAACTAGATACTCTCCAACAGTTTGTTTAAGATCAGTTGGGTGTAATTTTTTCTCAGCGAAATCAGATTCTAATTGTTTATAATCTGTATATGTTACATTTCCACCAAATTTCTCTGGTCTTTCTACTTTGATTTCATTAAATTCATGAAAGATAACATGTTTTGAAATTTCTAATAATGGATTATTCTGAATATTTGCTTCTTCACACCATGCTTTTTTGATCTTTGTTCTTATTTCATCATCTGAATTATGAATAAAAACTCCAGAATTTGGATCCGATTTACTCATTTTTCCTAAAATTTGTGAGTCATTTGTATCTGCTGGTTTTGAAAGACCTGGTAATAATTTATGATGAACTGCAACTGGAACTTTCCATTTCATTTTTGGAAAAATCTCTCTAACTAGCATATGGATCTTTCTTTGATCCATGCCAGCATGAGCTATGTCGACATCTAAAAAATGAATATCAACTGCTTGCATTGGTGGATACAATAATTTTGCAAGATCTATTTTTTCTTCGTTTTCTGAGCGTCCCATAATAGTAAGTGTTCTCATTGTTCTTGCTAGTGACATGTGTTTAGTAAATTTCACAAGTTCAGACCAATACTCTGTTTTTTCTTGATAAAGATCTGAACCTAAAACAATGTTTGCCTCAGGGCATATCAACTTGAAAGCATCTTGATAATATTTTGAAACTTTGGAGATCATCTCCCAATCTCCTCCTAGTTTATCATTGATCAGAGTATGCCAATCTGCAAGAAATACGGTACACTTTACACCAGCTTTGACAAAATCATTAATCTTGAAACCTGTACTGATTAAACTACCTAAATGTAAAAACCCTGAGATCTCTAAACCAATGTAATGTTTTGGGGAAGAATTTGTTTTGAATAATTCAATTAACTCATCATGTGTAACTATCTCTTCGGTAGGAGGTCTTTCAATTAATTCAACTTTTTCAGTGATATCCAAATCAAAACAACTTCTGAGATGTAGGTCTATAAAGTTATTTGAAATAATAGTTTAGTTGGAATTTGCAAGATTTGAAATAGTCAAGCGACTAATCGTTATTATGACACTTGAAGAAGGATTAGAACTCATTGAAAACTACAAAAAAGGTTTGCAAAAATTTCTAGATACATTACCTGAACAAGCAGTACAGATAGGCTCTGAAATGGTTAAAACCCTAACAATGAGCTCTAAAAATGAGATTGCAAATTTGGAAGCAATAGAAAAAGCATTAAAACGTTCACCTAAACACGAACAGGTTATCTAAGTGATTAGAATTTATTTTTATTATTCATTGGTAAATCAAACACAGGAATTGACTGAAAATTATGATTGAAGATAAATGGCAGCGAGGAGAACGAAGAATTATTACAATAATAGAAAAATTTACAACTTATAAAAATTGGATTTCTTTCATGCAATTATCAATAGAAGCAAAAATTGAACATCAAACACTAACTAACTATATTGATCTATTAATTAAAAGAGGTATTATTACAGAATATAGAGGGAAAATTAAATCAAGATTATTTTGTATGTCTGGGCATCATGATGATATTGAATATAATGAAAAATTTAGAACTTTTACGCAAAACGATTCAATGAGTAAAGAAGAGGCAGATGAAGAACTCTCTAAAAT
>JABFSW010000069.1 GCA_013140415.1 Nitrosarchaeum sp. | reverse complement strand
TGGAAAAGGTGAATGTGCAGCATGAGCCAAGAAAAAACAGTCAAAACAACAACTGATATTGATTCACTTAGATCTGAAATTAGAGATAAAAGCACCAGAGTAATTGATGTACGAAGAGAGGAAGATTATAAACAAAGCCATATCCCAACTGCAGTAAATCTTCCACTTGCAAATTTATTATCTGATGATAGTCCCGAACGTGTTTTAAAACTTGTAAATGCAATGGGCATAGATGATGAAACTCCTGTGGTCATTTATGATGATACATTTGGTGCGCTTGCATCTAGAGTTGCTTGGACGTTGGAATACCTTGGTCATTCTGACGTATCTTTACTTGAAACAACTTTTAGTAAATGGAAATCACTTGGTTTAGAAAATGACAATAAAACACCAGAAATCCAAAGCAAGAACCATTCAATTCATCTGAAACCTGAAATTTTAGCAACTTCTGATTATTTGGAAACATCAAAAGATAAACCAAATGTGATCCTCATTGATAACAGAGAAAGACTAAACTATCTAGAACAACATATTCCTGGTGCAATCAACCTTCCATATCGAACTCTTGCAACTCAAGATAAAATTTTACGACCAAAAGAGGATATGAAGCGACTTTTAGATAACAGGAGAATTTCAGGCAATTCTGAAATTATTACTTATTGTGGAAGCGTTGGAACCCTTTCGGGGCTGGCTTATTACGCACTAAAATCAGTTGGATTGCCTAATGTTAAGCTGTATGTGCGCTCTTTCAAAGAATGGAAAGGTCTTGAGAAACCAATAGCAAAACAACAAGATGCAAGCTATTGGGACTTGTCTGCAGAATAACTTAGGATATTTCGTTTCTAAGCTTTTTAGTAATTGTGACTTCTATGTTGTCAAAAAGATTTAGCATCTTGCCTTTGTTTTCAATAAGATAATCTACTCCTCTGTCTTTTAATCTGATTTTCCACAATCTTATTTCTCTGTGTTCTTCAAAGAATTGTTCAATCATTTGTTCTCCTGATTTTGTTGGGTCGATAAACTCTTCAAAGATTTGAATTGTTTTTTCAACATTTCCTTCTTCTATTGTTTCTCTAACTGATTGTATAGCTTGACTTAGCTCTTTTAGGTTCTTTACTGGTTTTGGTAATTGTTTTTTCGTGATTCCAAATAATCCTTTTTTCTCTTTTCCCATTCTTTCTGCAACATCTGCTGTAAGATCATATATTGGAATTTTACTTAGACCGTCTCGTTTTTCGTGTTGAACGATTAATCCTTTTTCAAGCAATTTTCTCAATGCATCGTCTGCATCAGCTTTGTCTAGAAATGTTGTCCATACAATAGCACCAAGTGTGTGATAACCTTGTCTGATTGATTCTAAAACTACCACTTCTACAATTCTTTTGAAACCTTCTTCAATTCTAACATTTGTAAAATCTTTATCTCTGATTGACTTTCTTGCATTTTTTACATCAATTTCGATTGAACGCTTTAATGCTTCAAGTGATTCTGGAACTTGGTTTACTAGCGATAGAAAACATGCTTTGTTGTACCATGCCATTCCATATGTAGGATCTGACTCTACTGCTTTTTCAACTGCATCTAGTGCTTTAGAATAATTTTTTTGTTCATAGTGGACTAGTGCTTTTAAATTCCAAGCTTCTGGGTTGGTTACATCTATGTCTAAAATTTTATCGTAAATCTTCAGTGAATCATTATACTCTTCTAGGTGGAATCTTGCATATCCTAATTTCATCAAAGTCTCAATGTTATTTGGGTCAATTCGTAATGCCTGCTCAAAAATAACTGCTGCCTCTTCAAGCTTTTCATCAGCCATCAGGTTTACTCCCTTTTTAAATAATTTTTTAAGATTATAGTCAGGATCTACTAGCCCTGTCTCCTCAACCTGATCTGTCTTTTTAGGCTCTATCTCTTTTTCATTTGATTTTTTTTGAAATGGCTTCACTAGCTCAGCTTGGACATTTAATCTAGATAAATACTATCCTGAATTGAGCCTAGTTCTTGACATGTCTAAATCTCTGAAAATGTAGAAATACTTGGAATTTACACAAACGATTGTGTCATCTCGTCACAGATTAGAGGTTCAAGGTCAAGCACCATTCAAACAATCTGGTATCTATGAAGTACAGATCTTTATTATTGACTCAAAACCATCTGCTGATCAAATTAGAAATAAACAATTTTCTTCATTATGGAAAGGACATTTTCATCTTCGAGTAAAAGATGGAATATTCACAGAGATACTTGGTTCTGATGAAAATCCAATTCCTTCTTCTGTTTATGATCTAGATTCCGTTTGGATTGTTGTTACTGATCTATTTTCTTCATTACATTCTATTTTTGATGTCTCTTTAGGAAAACTCTCAAAGGAAACTAAATCTGAAACTAGAACTGAAATCGAATCACCAAAACCGCGACGTACTGTAAAGACAACTGATTCTTTTACTGCATCTGGTTATACTGGTCCACAAGGTGACAAAGGTCCAACTGGTCCACAAGGGATATCTGGTGACAAAGGTCCACAAGGTGACAAAGGTCCACTAGGTCTTCAAGGTCCACAAGGTGACAAAGGTCCAACTGGTCCACAAGGGATATCTGGTGACAAAGGTCCACAAGGTGACAAAGGTCTACAAGGCGATAAAGGAATAACTGGTGATAAAGGCGATAAAGGTGACAAAGGAGTTTCTGGTTCTATTGGAGATAAAGGTGACAAAGGTCCAACTGGTCCACCAGGTGACAAGGGTTCCCAAGGTGACAAAGGCTCACTTGGTCCACAAGGAGAACGAGGATTAACTGGTCCCCCTGGCGACAAAGGTCAAGTTGGAGTACGTGGAATTACTGGTGATCAAGGTGACAAAGGTCCATTAGGTCCACCAGGTTCTTCTGGTGACAAAGGACTAACAGGTTCACCTGGTCCATTGGGAGAAAAAGGTCCATTAGGTCCACAAGGTCCATCTGGTGACAAAGGACTAACAGGACCAACTGGTCTTATTGGAGAAAAAGGTCCACAAGGTCCACAAGGTCCACCAGGTGCAAAAGGATTAACCGGAGTTCCTGGACCACAAGGAGAAAAAGGTGACAAAGGACTAATTGGTCTGCAAGGCGATAAAGGATTAACAGGACCAACAGGTCCATTGGGAGAAAAAGGTCCACAAGGTCCACAAGGTCCACAAGGTGAAAGAGGTCTTACTGGTCAATTAGGAGAAAAAGGTCCACAAGGTCCACAAGGCATTCAAGGTATACAAGGTGAAAGAGGTCAGGCAGG
>JABFSW010000210.1 GCA_013140415.1 Nitrosarchaeum sp. | reverse complement strand
GACATAGATTGTTCATTTGACAAAGAATCATCTATTGAAAAAGTTCATGACTTGACATCGGAAATCGAACATGTGATAAGGACTCAGATTAAAAATGCAGTAATTACAATACATCCTGAACCTATTTGAAAAATCAAACCAAGATGCTTGTAAGATACATGATAAGCATTCCAACTGAAATGCCAGATACAACTGCTGCACTTGAAAGATTTTTGTCATCTTCTTCCCGTATCCACTTAAAGATGATAATTATTACTTGAAATATTGCACCTGCTCCTATTGAAAGAAAAACTACAGATGTAAATGGAGAGTAAACAAATCCACCTACCCATGCACCAAAAATAGCTGGAGCACCAGCAATCAATCCCAATACCGCAAGTTTTCCGATCATTGCTTTTCCTAGGAATGATGATTTGTCTCGTGACAGAGGGGATGCAATTGCAATACCCTCAGTTGTGTTGTGCAAAGCAAATCCCACTATCAGAAAAGTGCTAAACGCAATTGAACCAAGACCAACAGCTGCTCCAATTGCAAGTCCTTCTCCAAAATTATGTAGTCCAATTCCTATTGCAATCATTAATGCAACTGCTAGAGGTTTTGTAATTCTAGATGATTCTGCTTTTTTTACTAATTTTTCACCAGAATAGTATAATCCAAGAAAGGACAGTACGATAACTGTTGCAACAAGCAATACGCCGTTAAAGCTACCTGCAAGATTTTCTTTAGACACATCTAAGGCTTCTTCAACAGAATCAATAGCTAAGAATAGTAAAAGCCCTACAGTTATTGCCAAAAAGAAATGATATTTATTTTTGCTAATCTTTTTGATAAATGGAAGCCACAGTAATCCTATCATAACAGGTATTATTCCAACGTAAGTACCAATTATCGCAAAAAATCCAACAAGTTCAAGACTTGGTTCTAATGCAGGTGCAGCAGCTTCTATTTCTTTTTCAAATCTTGTTCCATCATCTACAGTAAGTCCAATTGTATATGGTTCTGCAACATTCCAAGAAAAAGGAATTCTTACTAGTGCAGTTTCAAATCGCTCTAGAAATTTATCAGGTTCTATTGCAGCAGATTGAATTCGATCATTAACATCTGCCATTGCTATCACCACAGGAATTGGACCAGTGTTGCGAACTGTAACATGTATTTCAGAATCAATAAATTCAATTTTCTCCATAGTAATCTTTGGTAACGGTACACCTAAATCTAAAAGATCAGAGCCAGGACCAAAAATGTAAGCTATCAAGATGATAACAAATACAAAAGGAATTGCTCCACTTGCTATGAGTTTAGCTTTTGATGGTTTGTTACTAAGATCCATATTCTATTTCCGTCTGTGATTTTTGATCTAAGTTTTCCTGAACTAGAAATATTCCAATCCATCCCTTTTCTGAAAATTCTACCTTATGTGCATGGAATAAATATTTTCCAGGATATTCATATTTGAATTCCATAATTCCACGTTCAGTTTGAGATAATGTTATCATATCAGTATAGAAAGACGGTACCATGTCAGTACCTGTAGGATAGTAATTGTACAGATTTCCATGTAGGTGAAGATTGTTTATTGGATCAAATTCAACCATATTCACTACGTATATCCGAATTAATTCATTGGTGTTAATTTGGATTGGGTGGTGTTGATAGTAAAACGGAATTGTGTTCGCAGCATAGAAATTATTTTCAGTGTCAAAATCAGTATCCAATCCATTTAGAACCATAACCATTTCGTCTGCTGCAGGTCTTCCCTCTTTTGGATCCACGATGTATACACCATACAATCCATGTACAATGTGTTCTTCAAGTGGCATTACATGACAGTGATATGGGTGCACTCCTACAGGACCTGCGATAAACTCGTAAGTGAATTGTCCTCCACCAGGACCTACTGGCTCAAAGACTCCATCCATTTCAGCTGGATGAGTACCATGAAAATGCATTGTGTGAGATCTAGAACCATTGTTGATGAAATTAACTCGAACTAAATCGCCTTCAGTTGCACGAATTGTGGGACCAGGAACAGTTCCATTGAAAGTCCAAACATTATAAAAAACGCCAGGTGAGATTTCTTGTATTTTATCATCTTCTGCTATAATCGTAAACTCCCTTAAGGTGGTACCATCAGGTAACTGTGAAACTCGTCCATAGTTGAATTCTCGCAGATATTCCATAGGATCAAATTCCACAGTTGAAGCAGCATAAAGCGGATCTAAAACATCTCCAGATGTTGGAATTACTTGACCTGAATGAGTAACAAACATTTTTGGTTCTAATTGGGCTTCGGAAAATACCGAAAAAATAATAATTGTTGAGACGCCAATAATTGCAGATAGCATCAACATAGCAGTTGATCGATTAAATTTCAAGGATACCTAATAGAGATAATTTGTTTATTTAAAAGTTAGCCTAGGCTAACTTTTTTAGCCTAGTCTAAATTTATGAAGTAAAATGAATTCTATATATTAAAAATTAGGTTTAAACTAAAGAATATCACAAAAAGAGTGTGCAAAAATCAGGCATTCTTTTTGTGATTGTAGGTAGTATAGTAGGCGTGGGAATAATACTATCATTTTATGGAAACCAAGTAATTTTTGAGGATTTGAATAAAGGAGAAGGCCAAGTCAAATTTGGAGAAAGTTTGATAATTCCAGTTGAATTAGATAATACAGAAACACAAACTGGAATTTATGCAGTTCAGATAATTAATTTTAAAGAAGGAATCACAGCAAAAATATTAGACCCATTTGACAAAGAAATAGAGTCTCAATTAATTGATGAAGAAGTTTTTGAAGGACGATTCAATGTTGCAGTGTCAGGAATATACAAATTAGTTATCGAAGATACAGACGAAAAAGAAATCAAAGTCTTTGGAGTGATAGGACCAGAACCAGATGCAGGTAAGAAATCATTAGGGTTCATTTCCCTATACATTCTCATAATTGGGTTGATTGGAATGGGAGGAGTTACCATTTACGCAATCAAAAATCGCAAGAAATCTTTTAGTTAAGATAACTATCCATTTTTTCCAATCCTTCAATTGTTGCATTAAAGGTATCACTGTTTACTACAATTTGAGTTAATTTTTCAGTATTTGCAGAAAATATAGATTTGCCATTATTAGAATTTTTAAAAATAAATCCATGATCTAACAAATAAGAAAGTCTTTCAGAAACCTCACTTTCAGAAATAGAAGTTTTTTCTGCCAAAAAGGAACATTCTTTTTCGCCATCTTCTAATTCAGCTAAAATAGATGATGTAATGGGATCAAACATACAATCAACCACTTTTTCTC
>JABFSW010000070.1 GCA_013140415.1 Nitrosarchaeum sp. | reverse complement strand
CCATATACCGTATCTGTTGGAAAAACAACAATACCACCATTTTTGATTATTTCACTTGCTTTTACAATATTTTCTTTATTACACTTTAATTTCAATTACCTTATTCGTATTCTTTTCTTTAATTATTCATTTACATTTGAATAAGTTTTTAACGAACAAAAATTTCCAATCATAGAACATGTCTACACCATCATCTGAGTATGAAGATACAGATTTTCAAGATGATTTTGATGATGATTTAGATGAATTTGAAGAAGCAGAAGACTAGATCGTTAGGCCAAAATTATCTGCAAATGTTGTGAATGTATAATATGCTTGAAGAAATTCTCGTCCTGACTGACTAATTCTATATTTGTTTGAACCTTGTGTATCTACTTGTTCTAATAATCCTTGAGATACCAGTGTCTTCAAAATTCTAGAAATTCTAGAATGTGAAATGTTAGCTTTTCTAATCAGATAAGTTACTGTAGCGCCCTCTTCATCTTGAAGGTCATCACGTGTAGTAGACAATATATCTCCAATAATCTTCATATGTGTTCTATATTCAACCATGTTTATTCCCTGTATACGTTAATTTCACAATTTCTATGAGAGTGAGTTGATATTTTGCAATATACTAAAAAGATAAAAGAATTTGACAAATTTAGATTTTGTAATTAATTTGAGCCTAGCAACTAATTACTCTAAATTATCATCAAATTTTATCTTAGTTAAAGGAATTTTGCTTACTGGAATAAACAATGCAATCAAACCTCCAATTTTGATAGACATAGAAACTGAATATAATATAGATTCTGGAAACACAAATGAATACCATCCTAAAAATTCTCCAAGTGCTAATAATGCCAATCCGATTGCTACAGATATAGCTCCTTTGTTTTTGTTTTCAAAATATGATAATATTGTTTCAATTGCGCCATAAGCTAATAAAATAAATGAAACAGATCTAAAGATGTGTTCTATTTGTACAGAAGACACTAAGAATAACGGAAAAATTCCAATTGTTCTGAAATACCTTGATCTTGGAAAAAATGATTTGATGCTATGTGAAAATGCTATGAAGAAATATCCTATTGTTTGTATTACAATTCCTAATGTTTGAATCCATCTTTCTATGTTGCCGGATTTTATTACAAAATCTTCTATCATGTATCCTGCCCATATTACAAAAAACCCTATACTGATTGAAAAAAATGCAACTGTTAATCTAAATAGTGTGGGGCTGCCTGTATTTCTAAATCCCCTCATTGACATTATTCCTATTGCAAGTCCTACCAAAAATCCAACCAAATTTAGTATGTTTTCTAATAGAAATTCCAATGATGTTTAACAATTCCTCAATCTAATTATTTTAATCTGCTGAATGATTTTACAATGTTGTTAATCCCATTCATCTAATGACCCTGCAGACTGACCTTCAGTACTACCCGTATAATCTCCAAGGATATCTGAGTATGTTGTTTCATTATGTGCAACAAATTTAACATATTCTCCATAACTCATATCTAAATCACAGTTTTCACATTTTACAAAAGAAAAGTCCATTGATAATTCTGCAGTTTTCTTACATTTTGGACATTTTATCTTCACAATTGATTTTGCATTTGTTATCTATTATTGCTTTATATTCAAAAGATTGACTAACATTTACTATTTCTAATATCTCAGAGTAACCTAGTTCTTATGATGGTATACCTTGGTCGTACTAATAATATTGTTATATTATTATATATTATGAGAAAATGATTTCCTAACTCCTGAAAATTTATTCAAAACCCCACATAGGGAAAACACGTACAAAGTTAAACACTATTGCTACAAGAAATACTGACAATATTGCTAGTCTTAATTTCTTGTTTGGTACTTTGTATATCAAAGACACCAATCCTACTGCCATAACTGGCAAAAAGTAGATCATGTAATACGCAAATGTATCTCTAATCATGTTTATCAATAAATATGGAACAAAAAATACAAATCCAAATGATAGAAACACCACTGTTTTTGTAATAGGTGTATTGTTTTTGAATTTGGCAATTATTGAATATGCAATCAAAAAGATAGAACCCCAAAAACCAATATGCCACCATGAATAATCAACCATTGATTGAATCCACAATGTATGATATTGTTTTTCATGTAGTTCAATTCCTTCATCATTTGTGTACACATTATAGTATCCATATGTCATCTGATGAATTGTAGATGATTGAGCTATTGGTAAAAATGAGGCCATGAATTCATCTCCTCCCATATCATTTTGATTATAGTATCCTTTTGTTAATATTATCTCTAAATGATGAATTGGATCTTTTACTTTATCCAGATAATTGAAATCATCAACTGGCTTTTGTAACAGTTCAGTATTAGTACTCAATATGTTGAATCGTGTAGCTTTTAATTCACCATTATCATTAACAGATATGTATTCAGGATGTTTGGTAGTGTATTCTAAAACAGTTACTGTGTTCTCATAAATATACAAGCTTGTAAGAAATGTGATTGATACGATTAGCAAAAATATGGTTGGTTTTTTTAATGAGTTAAAAGCAATTTTATTCTCTCCTGATCTGATGTGTGTACAAACATGCCACAGTGCTATGAATATCATAAAGAAGATTGCTGTTTCTTTAATTATGGCTGAAAGTCCAATTAGCAATGCTGAGAAATAGTATTTCTGTTTAAAATACAGATACAATGACAAAAACCCTACTGCCATAACTGGCATATCCCTTAACATTAGTGAAGAACTAACAAAAATTACTGGACTAAAAGACAGTATTGTTGTAGTCAATAAAGCGATTTTTTTATTTGATATGTATTCAACTACTTTGTAATAAAAAAACAAAAATATCATTCCAAACAATACAATAGGAAATCTCCAAGACAGCCAATTATCCCCAAATATATGCACAAATGGAGATATGATAATTGATAATCCTGGTAGTTGATATGGTGTATGATCAATTCCCAGCATAAACCATCGCATAAAGTTTGTAAAATGCACTTCATCCAACATTTCAAAGTTAGGCTGAGAAATTACAAACATGTGAATTGAAAAAGAAACCAAAATGACATGAATAACAGTGATTTTGTTTATAGCTGTAGATATATTCTCAAAAATTTGCACTAGCTGTAATTTGAAATTTAATTATATTAATATTTAATACAAGTCGACTCTTTTACATTCAATAAAAGATAAAAGGAGTTCATTCTTGCTATCCTCTATGAGTCGAATTTGTACAAAATGTAAAAACTCTATCCTTGATAATGAGGAACTTGACATGGTTGCTGAGAAATACCCAGTTTGT
>JABFSW010000061.1 GCA_013140415.1 Nitrosarchaeum sp. | reverse complement strand
ATTCTTTATCTCACTAAAATTATAATTCACCAAGAGACTTTAGAAAGACTTCTAGCGGTTGATTGCCTGTTATTTTGATTATTTTTTCATTATTGAAAACCAAAAAAGATGGTGTTGCATCAATTCCAATTTCTTTACCAAATTCATACATCTGATTTACTCTTTCTAGATATTTGTGATCATCAAGACATTTATCAAATTTCTCTAAATCCAAATTTACTGTTGTAGCAAATTTGTCTAATGAATCACGAGTGATCCATCCTGTTCTTTCGCCTCCCCAATTCTTGTATAATTCGTCGTGATATTGCCAATATTTTCCTTGATCTTGAGCACAATGCGCTGCTTCGGCGGCTAAAACTGAGTCAGGTCCATTAAGTGGAAAGTCTTTGAATACTAGTTTTACTTTTCCTGTTTCAATAAAATCTTGTTTAATTGTATTCAGAGTGCTTTGATGAAATTTATAACAAAAGGTACACTGGTAATCTCCCCATTCTACAATTGTAGTTGTTGCAGATGGATTTCCAGTAATTGGTGAGCCATTTTGAATTAATTTTGATTCAGTCAATAGTTTTGAATCATCTTCTGATGGGGAATAAAATGCCAAAAGCATGCCTGTTAGTATTCCTATGACTATTGGAATTGCAAACAAGTAGATCTTTTTCATTATTTTGCTGAAGCTTTTTTTCTAGTAAATAGTTTCCTTACATTAAACAGATGCCAAAGTCCATAACGCAGAGTTTTTTGCAGATATCTCTGCTACAAACGGATCATCTGATGACGAGATTATTATCACATCGCCTTCATCCGGACATAAATTTTCTAAAAGATAGTTTCCCGTTTTCACATCTTCTATGAAACACTCTTTTTCATCCCCTGGAAAAACTAATTTTTTATTTTTGCATATCATTGTGGTGCATCCTGAAGAGCCATACAAAATTGCATAGTCTCTTTGTTCTAGTCCTGTTTTGATTGTCATAGAATAGTTTTTGAGTAAAATTGCATGATTGTATCTGCCTTGAATGATACCGCCTTTTTTAATTTTACATTCTCTGGGAATTGCACTCTGTATTTGATTTGTTAATTTGTGCCCTTTTTCCGTAAGAAAAGTCCCTGATTTTGTTGAATCAGCTAACCTTGCTTCTTTTAGATGTAAAATTAACGTCTTGACTGCGCCTTCTCCTAAATGAATTTCTTTTCCAAACGTTGCTCTACTGACAAATCTTTCTTTAGTTAACAATTGTAATGCCTTGAGTACATGTGGAATACTAAATGTGAGAACTTTGCTTGAGCCCTTTCTAGATACTATATCTTGTAAAGCCTGAATGTTTTTGCGCAGAGTTTTTCTTGTTTGTAATTATATATAAATTGGATAAATTGTCTATCTCGCTATTTATGGTTATATTTATTTAAAATTTCCATTGCATTTTAATACCTTACAGAAATATTTTCTTCTTTTTGATTTGAATTAATCTCTTCGAATTTATTTAATAATGTTTTATTATTGATCATATCATCTAGTGCTTCTATTGAAAATGGCTTTTTGATTACTTCTATTGCCTTGTTGATTTCTGTTAATGAGTCTAATACTATATTTTCAATATAACCTGATGCAAAAATTATTCGTTGATTCGAGTTTATCTTTAGAATTTCCATAGCTGTTTGTAATCCATTTAATATTGGCATGTTGTGATCTAATATTACAACATCAAAATAATTTTGTAATTGATTTAATTTTGAATGTGCACGATAAATTTCTAGACACTTTTGTCCGTTTTCTGCTGTTATTACATGTCTATTATCTAACTTTAGCCAATCTCGATATATTTCTAATAAATGTGGCTCATCGTCTGCAATAAGTACTCTCATCTGTTTGGTTTGTGTATTTGGAACTTCTATTATGTCTGTATTTGTTTTATTTATTTCAATTCTGTTGATTTCCATTTTTATTGGATCAAGAATTTTTGTATCACCGACTCTTCCAAAAACCACCTGTACCATATTTGCAAATAATCCATAATTTCCAGTAATCTCTTTTTCCGATTTTCCACATTCTTTCATCATTGTTTTAATAATTGATTTGTACCCATTTGTTCCGTATTGATCTATTAATGATATTTCGATAATCTGTGATATTTGATTTTTATATCTTACATGATTAAAGTCGAATTTTGAATTACTCATTTTATAATTCTCACACTGTCAAATATCACAAAAGCATCTGTATGTCAAATTTGGAAATGACATTTACCATTTGAGCGTGGAATAATTTCTCTTTATTAATTGGACAAATTGTCCAAGAATTTAAATACATTCAATCAAGAGAAACCACATGTCTCAATCAAGACAAATCAATGTATCTAAGAATGGTGTTCCGGTTACTGCAATTGTGGCATTAGCTATTATTTTTGTAGCAGGATTATTTGTTGTTGGATTTGACCAGGGACATATCTTTAGTCTAGTTTATGGTGAAGAAGCATTTCAAGACCTTTACCTCCATGAACTTACTCATGATATGAGACACGCTGCTGGCTTTCCTTGTCACTAGGGGTTTAACCTGATGAAAACATTTCTTTTTATTCTAATTGTCATAGCTTCTGGCGCTGCCGCTGGATTTATTCACGGTGGTATGAATCTCATCTTTGTTGAGCCTTCTCTTGATCAGGCAATTGGAATTGAAAATCAACATCTGTTTGCATCAGGTGAAGAAAAAGACACTCCCGAATTTTGGATAAAATATGATGGGTATAGAATGTGGCAAAAGAGCGGACAAGTTCTTGCAGGTGGAATTCTTGGTATTTCTATTGGTGCTTTATTTGGAATTATTTTTGCACTTTCAAGAAACTCTCTTCCTGGAAACACAGATATCAAAAAAGCTCTAGTTTTGGCAGGAATAATGTGGTTGATGATTTACTTTATTCCCTTTTTGAAATATCCTGCAAATCCTCCAACTGTAGGTGATCCTGAAACTGTAGTTTTGCGTGGAATTCTTTATTTGGTATTTATTGCAATTTCTGGATTTGGCGCTGTTGGATTTTACAAGCTATCTAAAAAACTAAAAACGAAAAAACTTGTTGCTGTTGTAGGATATGCGGCATTTATTGGAATAGCATTTGTTGTAATGCCTGAAAACCCTGACCAAATTACTGCTCCTATGGATTTAGTTAATAATTTTAGAATAATGTCCGCATTTACTGTCTCTCTTTATTGGCTTTCATTGGGTGTTATTTTGGGCTCTTTGTGGCATCACTACAAACCTCATAAAGAAATCATTCCGTTTAATTAGATATTCCAAGTCTCTGGAACGAGAATGATGCAACGTGATTTAAATAACTCTGTATTACTTTTTAATCTAATTGACACGACGTTTGACATTACCACAATTAAAAAAATATGATGTTACTCAAAAAGTAATTGAAGCATTGGCTGATTCTGAATCACGTGCAATCCTGTTTTCAATTATAAAAAAAGGAATGACCGCATCTGAATTATCTGAAAAACTAAAAATTCCACTCAGTTCTGTGTATAAAAAACTAAGTGACCTTGAAGAACTTACTCTAATTGAAGTAGAAAAATGGTTAATTTCTGATAAAGGAAGAAAATTCAAAATGTACAAAAGTCGTATAAGCAAGGCTGATATTTCCATCAGAAAACCTGATCCTGTTCTTAATTTGGTACCAAACTAGTGATTTGAATGTCAAACCCAAACATAATTCAACTAAGCGAATTTGATGTCACACAAAAAATAATTGAATCTCTAAGTAATGTATGTACACGTGCTGTATTGTTTTCAATTAAAAATGAATCAAAAGATGCAACACAAATTGCAGATGAGTTAAAAATTTCAATATCCACTGTGTACAAAACTTTGTCTAATTTAGAAGAATTGGCACTTGCAGAAGTAGATAAATTTGTAATTTCTGCTGAAGGAAAAAAAATCAAACAATATCGTAGTCGTATAGGTAAAGTTGAAATTACATTAACTGATTTGGAGCCAATTTTGAATCTTTATCCTAATACTAGCAACCCTAAATCAAATCTTCAAAGTTAAATCAATAAAAAATTATTTTGATGTTCTTGTATCGCTATTATTTTTTTGTGTTCTATGAGATTGTAATATAAGCATGTAGTGTTCTATATTTTTAATAACAAAATGTAACTAGTCATATTATGAGTCAAGAACTAATTCAAAAAAAATCTTGGGTTTTGATTAGTGTTTTTAAAGAAAATACAAACCCTGATGATTTGACAAGAATCACTCCACAAATACAAGACATAATTGATGATTGGCAGTCTACAGGAAAAATAATGTTGTCCGGTGCATTTAATGACAACGCAACAGGTATGGCAGTATTTGATGCAACAGAACAGGAAGCAAACGAGTTTTATGATAAATATGACAAGATCTGTTCTGGCATTTTAGAATATACTATGTACCAGTGGGATGCAATGCCTATTCTCTCACTTTTGTCATCTAATGCATGACCTGAGATTTTTGTTACTTTTGTTTCTGAATAAAATGAATAATCAACTGTGCAGAATTTGTGGCTGTGAGATAAACGAGCTTGCTAAATGCAATAAATGCCGATTGGTAATATCGACTGTATGTAATTGCTGTGCTAACATAGAGTGTATTCAGACACACAGTCACACTGATTCATTATGATGTATTATGTTGTGTAAGGGAATCTGCAAAAATTATCGTGCAAAAAAGAATGGAATTGCATCAAGGTACGGAACAGGTCAAAAAAGATGTCAAATCTGTGATATTTTCCTGAAATGGAATGGTCTGTTTTGTCCATGTTGTAAGTATAGATTAAGAACAAAGCCTAGAAAGCAAGAATACAAGATTAAGCTCAGAAATGCTATTTGTTGAGATTTAATTTAGTTATTTTATAGATGTCAATAAAAATAGACTCCACATCTATTACGCATTAAAAGATTCAAAAATCATTTTGAAAAATCAGAAAAAAACAATGATGTGTGAAATTAAATTATCTGCGTATCATTAGAAGCATGCACGTGGATGAAACAAGAATCAAAATACGTGACACACATCATTGTAATGTATTCTGTTTTGTTTTTGTTTTAAAACTTGTAGAATAATATTATGTTGTAAAACAGATACTAATTCTAAAATCCTGGAATAACTTGCTAGAATCTTTGTACATGTTATATTCTCTTTATTTCTTGTAAATTTAATGATTAAATCTATAACTTCTATAGTTGTGGCATTAACCCTAGTCACAGTACTGACATCTCAATTTGCTCTTGCAGAATCTACTTATGATGATAAACTATCATTTGCAGGATCTCTTGAAGAGACGTTGGGACACTTTTGGGCAATTGAACAGAACCTAGATGATAGCAATGCTGAATTGGCACTAGTTCATGCAACTCATCCAATTGCAGAACTCTATGATTCCATGAAACCAGAGCTAAAAGAAGCAAATCCAGAATTTGATGCAAGAATACAAGCAACACTCATGGATTTGGGCAAAAAAACTGGCTCTGATGTAACAAGAGAAGATGCACAAATAGCAATAGATGAAGCAAAGGTGATAATCCAAGAAGCAAGAATCTTAATTGTGGGTGAAGAACTTAGTCAAGATACTGCATTCAAGGTCAAACTCATGCAAGGCTCACTAATGACTTCAATCGGAGAATACGAAGAAGGAGTAAAGAACGGACAGATAGAAATGATGGCCGAATTCCAAGATGGCTCTGCATTTGTATGGAGATCACAGCAAGTCTTTGATGAGATAAAGTCTGATTTACCAGAACATGAAGCAGAAGAAATTGAGGAGTTTTATTCTGATTTATGGGATGCATATGACAAAAGATCAGATCCTGAGCAAGTTGCAACATTTGCCAATGGCATAATCCATGAGCTTGGTGCTGCAATTGGTGAGGAGACTGAAGAAACAGATCTTCTGACATATGTTGAAAATATTCGCAGTCTTTTGAACCAAGTCAAAGTAACCTATGCTGAAGGTGACAAGGATGCTGCACTAAGTCTTGCAACAAAGGCATATCTGGATAATTTTGAGTTTCTAGAAGGATCAATCAAAGAGTCAAACCCAGAATTAGTAGAAGAACTTGAAACAATGATGCGAGAAGAGCTTCGAGATATGATAAGTAGTGATGCCACAGTATCAGAAGTGAATCAACAAGTAGATGACATACTTGTAAAGATGGATACTGTAGCAAAAATAGTTCCTGAATTTGGTACTGTTGCTGTAATGATTCTCGTTGTTGGAATAATTAGTACGATGGTTCTATTATCGAAAAGCAAAAACTTGTCAATATTGCCAAGAATCTAAATTTACACTCTTTTTTTCTTTTTATTTTCCAAAGAAAGGTAATTTCTCATTCTAAGTTTATAGAATGAATCTTTTGTTTAAATATCGTTAGCTAGACCTAATCAACAATTTATGAAATTTACACTTTATTGGTGTTCTCTTATTGTTGTTTTGACATTGAGTGTATTTTCATTTACTAATGTCAGTTATGCTCAAAATGAAGAAGAAAATTACACATCTGCTATTACAATTACTGGCATTGGCTTGGAATTAACAAAACAGGCACTTTTGCTCAATAACTATGATTCTGCAGAAAAATATTCTGCTTTAACAAATAACTTTTACGGGAAGAATATTGAATTTTTAAGAGCATTTAACACTGATTTTTCAGATGAAATTCATATTAAATTGCTTGATCTTCATTCAGGTATTTTATCAAAATCAGAACATCGAGATTTAATTAATCAAATTGATCAACTCCAAGACACATTTACAATTATTACTTCAGGTGGAAATTCCAACATTATCATTACTTCTATCTTATCTGAAGCTGATGAACAATATCAAATAGCAATGCAAGATGATGATCCTGAATCATACTTTCTAACTTTATCCCTAATAGAACATTCCAAGATTATTTTAGAAGAAAATCCAATATCTAATAGCCGTTTGAATCAAGAACTAGATTCATTTTTTCATGATCTAGATGAATCTGTTTCAAATAAAAGAGATTTTGTTGTTGTAGGAAATTTGATTACTGCAATACAACGCGATTTGGTGCAAACAGAAACAATTACAATTGATAAAACAAACCTCTATGATACAATTCGAAATTTATATTCTGAATTATTTATTGCAGTAAACTCTGGTGATTATTTAACTGCAGAAGAAATTGCAATTGAAGCGTATCTTGAAAATTTTGAATACTTGGAATCTGATATTGAAAAAGTTGATGAAACATTACTGTATTCATTAGAAATCAATATGCGTGAAAAACTTCGAGACATGATTGTACAAAAAGATAATCCAAATAAAATTATCGCGTTTATTGAAGATTCTATTTTGCCAGATTTAGCAAAAGCCGAAGATATGACTAGTCAACTTACTCCTGTTATTGATGCTAGTCTCACATCTGAAAAAGATCTGAAATCTATAGGGGATGCATCAGAAGATCAAAAATCTGGAGTAAAAAATGAGATTGATGTAATCCGTGAGCGATTGGAGGAAACACTGCTTCATTATAGCCGCGGAGATGTGCAATCTGCACATACTAGTGCAAGATCTGCATATCTTGACAGTTATGAGTTTGTGGAGATTCCTCTTAGAGCAATTGATCCTGATTTTACCCTTGAAGTTGAATATCAGTTTGCAACACTACGTAATTTGATTAAACAAGAAGCACCTCAAGAAGAGATTCAAGAGATTATAATTGGCATTAGACGAAATCTGGATGAATCTGAAAGAATAGTTAGTGGTATTGGTACTTTAGCTCCTTCAATTGCATTTACATCATCATTTGCAATTATTTTTAGAGAAGGATTGGAATCTGTTTTAATTCTTGGTGCTATAACGACATATCTTGAGGCCTCAAGAAATAACCAATTTAAAAAATATATTTACTATGGAGTAATTATAGCACTTGCTGCTACTGCTGTTACTTGGGTTATTGCGTCGTATGTTATTGAAATTTCAGGGGTAAATCGTGAACTAATTGAAGCAATTGCAGCTTTATCTGCAACTGCTGTTTTGTTTTATGTCAGTTTTTGGGTTTTAAATAAAATTGAACACAAAAAATGGATGGAGTTTGTTAAAGCAAAAGTTTGGCAGGCTACTGCAACTGGCAGTGTGATGGTATTTGTTATGCTGTCATTTTTTACTGTGTATAGGGAAGGATTTGAAACAGTCCTTTTCTATCAGGCAATGTCTGGCTTTGCAAAATATATGGAAATCTATGTAGGATTAGGATTTATTGTTGGAATGATCTCTCTTTTAGGTTTGTATTTTGTAATGAGAAAATTGGGAAGAAAACTACCTTTGCGTGTTCTATTTGGATTAACGATGGGTGTAGGTGCATACTTGTCTATTGCATTTTTAGGAAATGCAATTAGAGAACTTCAGATAATAGATATTGTACCCTATACCGGACTAATTGGAATTATACCTAGACTGGATATTAATCTGGCAATGATGACTGGAATTTATCCTACATTGGAAACAATTATTGCTCAAGTAATCTTGCTTGGAGTTTATCTAACTGCATCATCTTATATTCTGATATTGCGACCACGAAAAGAACTTCAACTGGTTTCTATGAGAAAATCGAGGAATATTTCAGATGAATAAAAGACGTATTAGAGTTGGAATTGATGTCGGTGGAACTTTTACAAAAGCTGTTGCCATTGATGTAAAAACAGGCTCGCTTTTAGCAAAGTCTACAGTCCCTACAACTCACAGTGCTGAAAAAGGAGTCTCCGAAGGTATTGTAACTGCGTTAACAAAAATTATTGTTGAAACAGGTATTGGAATTAATGAGATTGAATTGATCTCTCATAGCACTACTCAAGCAATTAATGCATTATTGGAATCTGATACCTCTAAGGTTGGAATAATTGCAATGGGTGTGGGACCTACAAAAAAAGATGTCATTAAAAGAACAACTCTGCAAGATGTTTCAATTAACACTAATCAAGATATCAAAACAGTTCATGAGTTTTTAGATACGTCTCATTTAATTACAGAAAATGAAGTCTCCAACATAATACAACAATTAAAAGAAAAAGGCGCTGAAGTAATTGTTGCAACAGAAGCTTTTGGGGTTGATGATCCATCTAATGAATTGTTTGTTATGAATACTGCATCTAAACAAAACATTCCTTCCACTTCATCACATGAGATTTCTGGAATTTATGGATTGGAAATACGAACTCTTACTGCAGCTGTGAATGCTAGTGTTTTGCCAAAAACATTTCAAGTTGCAAATTACGTTGAGGATGCAATTCGTAAAACCGGAGTCACCGCACCGTTAATGATAATGAAAGGCGATGGCGGTGTTACTAGCATGGATACTTTTAGAACAAAGCCAATCCTTACGATTCTTTCCGGACCTGCAGCAAGTGTGGCAGGAGCATTATTGCATCTCAAAGTAACTAATGGTATATTTGTTGAAGTGGGTGGTACTAGTACCAATATCTGCATAATAAAAAATGGTAAACCCGAAATTCGGTATGTAACGGTAAAAGATCATCCTACATGCATTCGTTCAATGGATGTTAGAATTTTAGGAGTAGCAGGTGGAAGTATGGTGGGATTGGATCAAAATAGAGTGTCCCATATAGGTCCGCGCAGTGCTCATATATCTGGCCTCAAATATTCTTGCTTTGCAGATCCGGAGGATCTAAAAACTGGAAAAATAGTCTTGATTAAACCAATGCCAAATGACAAATATGAATATGTGGTAATAAAGTGCGATAAGGAAACATATGCCATTACCAACACATGTGCAGCAAATGCACTGGGTATGATAGAAAAAGATGATTATGCTTTTGCAAATCAAGAATCTGCAAAAATTGCTCTTAAAACTCTTGCAGAATTTGTAGGAGTTTCATATCATGAAATTGCTATGTCTATTATTCAAACTGCCTCATTTGAGATAACAAAAACCATCAGTAAAATCTTAAAAGAGTTCAAAATGAATCCATCTCACACAACATTAATTGGTGGTGGTGGTGGTGCTTCTGTTCTTGTTCCATTTGTTGCAAAACAATTAGGAATTAAATATGAAAAAGCAGAGCATGCTGAAGTAATCTCATCAATCGGTGTAGCATCATCAATGCTTCAGGAAGAAATTGAACAAACAATGGCAGAACCAACTCCTGAAAAAATCAATCAAGCTCATAAAAAAATTCATGCAATGTTAGTTAACAAAGGTGCAATTCCAGAATCTATTATGATAAACAGTGAATATGTTTCTGATAAATCTCTTCTTCGTATAACTGCTATAGGTAATGTGGAATTAGATAGTGCAGAAACTTCAAAAAATATCTTTACATTAGATGATGCTAGAAAACGAGCAAGTGAGATTATTGAAATTTCTGAAGATTTAATTGATCTAAGTTATGAGACTGATCATTATTTTGTATTTACTGGCCATATCGAAGTAAAAAAATTATTTAGCAAAAAGAATCAACATCATATTTTAATTTTAGACAGATATGGAAAACCAAAACTTTCAATAAAAAATGGCAAGATCTTTCAAGGTGGTAAAATCACAATATTGGAAGAACTAGATGAGTATTTGGAATCAAGACATTCTGAAATTGCTCCTAAAGTATATCTTTTAAATGATCTAAAACTGATAGACTATTCTAGTCTTATCACTTCCTCTGATATTGTAGATGCTGTTAGAGGAGAGCTCGTTGGTTCTGAAAAAGCAGCAGTGTTAATAGAACTCTAATTCTTTATGACTGCTTTATTCAAAAAATCTCAATTTTGAAACAAATGGCCTTTGATCGATACATTTTTTGACTCTGACACTTCTAATCGCACTCAATTTAGATCATATTATGAGTTGTAAGATTGGATTTATTCACAGTTTTTCATATTTTGCCATTCAAGATAAGAAGATGTGTATTAATTGTGGGATAGAAGAAAGCAATAATAATTAATAATTTAATTCTAAATCAATGAATTATTGGGCTTTTCTTATTTTGCCTTTGTTGGTTTTTACTACTCCAATTTTTGGACAAACTTCGTCTGATGAACTTTCTAATTCTTCAGAATATGTTTTAGAAATTGATGATCATGTCTATTCTATTTCTTATGTTGTAACTGCAGATATTATTGCAATGGAAATTGATCCTGAATCACGATCATTGCTTATTGGCTTGGATAATACATTTGATTCTCAATTTTTTATTGGCTTAGAGCATGAATTGATCAATGCACAAAATAATGAATTTATAATTTTAGTTGATGGTGAAGAGGTAGATTATGAAATGATATCTGATTCTGATAGTTCCACATTTGAGTTCTTTGTCCCTATTGGTTCTGAGGAAGTTGAAATTATTGGAACTAATGTCATTCCAGAATTCCCAGTTGGTGCTATTTTTGGATTTGTAGTGATGATTTCAGTTATTATGATTTTTGCAAAGGTGAAAGCGCCTTTTTTTAAGTTGTAACTTTATCTAGTTGTTTTCCTGCTTTTGCAATTTTTATTTCCCGCGCTATTCTTTTACCCATACTCATAGGCTCATTAAACAGCAATGAATAGTATGGTGATCCGTCCATGTAGATGTTTGTCCCTGCCACAATTCTAGCTGAAAATTCAAACGATGTAAACTTTGCATTCTCATCATAAACTCCTTCAATACAAAACGGTCCATTCATTCCAGGTGCAACCATCCTTTTTGATGCATCTACAAAATTATCCCCCATGGTATACACCTCATCTAGTAATGACTCTCTTAGAACTAATGGACTATTTCCAATCACGTTAAATGATGGAACCTTGTTGCTCTTGAGCTGTTGCTCTGATGGAATTCTGGCAATACCTTCAATGTCTGATTCATGTCTCTGATCAGCGCCAAAAAATTCTAGTTCTTCTTTTAGAGGGGAATAAAAGAATTGTAAATATGCCAAAACACCTGTAGCATACTCTTGAATGTAAAGTGCTTCTTCTTTGGAGATCACTCCTTGTGAAATTAATTGATTTCTTTTTTTATTATAATCATCTTGATTAGCTGCCAAAAAATATCCTCTACCTCCTGCAGCTCCTTGTCTTTTTACAATTACAAGTTTATCAATATCTTTTGGATCTAATACTGGTTTTGGAACTGGAAGTTTTGCCTCTCGCATAAGTTTTTCTTTCATGGTTCTGTCTGATTCCCATCTTAGAATCCACTTGTTTCCAAAAATTGGTGTCTTGATTGATTCAAT
>JABFSW010000021.1 GCA_013140415.1 Nitrosarchaeum sp. | reverse complement strand
AAAAATGAAGTATTATAAAAAATTTCAATGAATATTGTTATTTTTATAATATTTCTAATAAGAATTGTATTTGTATTGATTTTTTTTAATATTTATTCAATAAGAGGCTATATTTTGAAAGGTTTACCAGTTATAAACACCCTAATTCTAAGCTAACAAAATGGCATCTAAAAAAGGAATTATAGTCACAGTGATTATTTTAGTAGCAATTACAGCTGCCAGTTTTCTCTTTTGGGCAATACCTCAAGAGAATCCATCTACTTTGGTTGTATCAGATTATGAGAATTATCTTGATGGAGTAAAGAAAATTCATGAGGTTTTACAAGAATCTATTGAAACAGAATTTCAGAATCTTTTGAATGAAAAAACATCTCCTGATGAATATATTGCAATAACAGAAGTGACATCATCACAAGTTACTGCTCAAATTAGTGAATTTATAACATCTAAACCGCCAGAAGAATGGCAAGATAGTTACATTAGTTATATGGAAGCTCTAAAAAAATTCAATGCATATATCGTAGAAACTAAAATTGCAGCAAATATGTTAAAAGAAGGTCAGATCGATACTGAAATTATGCAAAAAATAGAATCATTAAGAACAGAATCGCAAGAATTAATCAATAAATCAAATGAGTTAAGACCCTAGTTAGGCTCAAAACCTAATCATAATATTTTTAGAAGTTGGAAATCATTAAAAAGCAATTCAACAGTTAGAAAAAGAATGTCTCAGAGATCTGACAAGGTAGAAAAAGATGTTAATGCATCCACAGCTAACAAATTACTAGTAATTTGTGTTGATAGAGATAACGACATAGGTGAAAAAGCAGGCATCATCACGCCAGTTATTGGGAGAGATGCATGTATTGATGCAGCGCAGAGATTAGCATTAGAAGACCCAGAAGATGCAGATTCCAATTCAATGTTTTCTGCAATTAAAACATATGAAGATTTGATAAGTAAGGGATATCAAGTTGAAGTAGTAATTGTAGCTGGAATTAAAGAAAGGGGAGTACAAGCAGATGAAAAAATTCTAATGGAAATCAAAAAAATTTTAGAGGTGTTTTCTGCAAATGGTGCAGTAATTGTATCAGACGGAGAAGATGATGAAAGTGTAATTCCAGTTATTCAAAATGTATTACCGGTTGTTTCTGTGCAAAGAGTGGTAATGAAAGTAAGTAGAAGTGTTGAATATTCTTATGCAGTTTTTGGAAAATATCTAAAAATGTTAGCGTATGATTCAAAATATTCTAAATTTTTCTTGGGAGTTCCAGGAATACTTTTGTTGATTGGTGGAATTGCAACAATTTTTGGATACACTGCAGAAATATTTGCAGTGCTAGTAAGCATTTTAGGTGCAGCATTTTTAATTAGAGCTTTTGATATAGATAGAGCATGGGCTAATTTGACAAAACCTACACCGATGGGATTTATCAGGATATTTACAATGGTTGCAGGTATTTTGTTGATTTTATCATCAGTTCCAGCTGGAATTAACTCAGTTGATCAGAAATTGGTAGAAAAAGATTCAGATCTATTTACAATATTCACAGATAAAATAATAATTGGTCAATTTGTTACAGGGGCATTACCAATTTTATGGATGGGTTTGGGTGCAATTTTTGCAGGAATACTACTTAGTAATTGGATAGGTGGTGTCCCAAGACAAATTAGCGATGTTTTAAGAATTGTAGTTCTTGGTGCATTATATCCTATAACATCTCAATTTATTATTATTATGATGAATGATAATGTTGATTCAACTACGTTAGTGCCACCTTTATTAGCAGGTCTTGCTGCTACCTTAATTTCGGCCACTATTCTCTTTAAAAAATATAGAAAACATAAACGTCAAGAGATGATTTCAGACTAAAATAAGCAAGAATTCCTTTGCAATAACTGGATTCCTGAAAAACACTGATATCATCTAGCATGTACCAATTATCAGTGGTGATTAGATATTAACAGGATAAAAGATACAGTATTTCAATTATCTGGATTATACAGAATTTATTCAAAAAGACTTGAAAGTGAAATACGCGGTGGTGATATTCCAAATCATCTTGCCTTGATTTTAGATGGAAACCGGAGATGGGCAAAAAGACACCTCACTATTCCAAAAACGGGGCACTGGAAGGGTGCTGATGCAGTAGAAAACCTTCTTGATTGGTGCGAAGAATTTGACATTAAAATAATTACATTGTATGCACTTTCAGCAGAGAATCTAGATAGAGATGATGAGGAATTAGAACATCTTTATGAATTGATTCGTATTAGATTAGAAAAACTATACCATGATTCCAGAATTCATAAAAATAAAATGAGAGTTAAAGGAATCGGCAGAATAGAACTATTACCTGATTCAATTAAAGAAGTTCTAAAACGATTAGATGACGCAACAAAAAATTATGATAATCACTTTCTCAATATTGCATTAGCATATGGAGGACAAAATGAATTGGTAGATGCTGTGAAAAAAATAGCTGAGAAGATCAAAGATGGATCTCTTAATGTTAATGATATAAGTAAAAAAGAAATTGAATCAAATTTATACACATCACATTTACCACAATCATCACCAGATATGATTTTAAGAACATCTGGTGAAAAAAGATTAAGTGGATTTCTCATGTGGCAAAGTGCATATAGTGAATTGATCTTTATGGATATATTTTGGCCAGAATTCAGAAAAATTGATTTGATGAGGGCTATTAGAACATTCCAAGAAAGAAAAAGAAGATTAGGAAAATAATTAGGACAGATATAGAAATGATAGAAGAAACATCTGCAGGTATAGTGTTGTTTAGAAAAGAAAATTCAAAAATTTTATTTTTGTTATTACATTATCCATCAGGACATTGGGATTTTGTTAAAGGTAAAATGGAAGAAGGTGAAACAACTCATCAAACAGCTATAAGAGAAACACTAGAAGAAACAGGAATCACAGACATTATATTTTTAGATGATTTTGAGGAATGGATAGAATACAATTTTCAATTTCAGGGAGAACTAGTTCATAAGAGAGTTGTTTTTTTCTTAGCAGAGACAAAAACTAAAGAAGTTTCAATTTCACACGAACATCTTGATTATACTTGGATGGATTATCAAACAGCTATGGAGAAAACAACATTCGATAATGCAAGATTAATTTTATCTAAATCAAAATCATTACTTAGCAAAACTTTGTAGTTGCAATTCTTTTAAAATAGTTACAGGATTTTTAGCATTAAGTATTGTTCTACCTACAATTAGATAGTCAGTACCAACGGAGATGGCCTCTTTAGCACTTCCTCCTTATGTACCAATGCCGGGTTAAAATATATCTAATTTTGTACCTGCTTTTTTATTACAATATTGAATAATTTCTG